>CAYGNZ010000051.1:0-1795 GCA_964351345.1 uncultured Bdellovibrionales bacterium
CCTCGAGTGGGAGAGAACCTGATCGTGGCAACTCCTATTGTGCAAGGTAAAGAGCGGCAAGCGTATCGAGTGGTATTCCCCGTAAGTGAGTCGAAGATGCTCTCGGCACACGAGTCCGCTGATGCATCAGCACAAGGACCTGATGCGGTTCGTGCAAGAATGAAGGCACCGGAGGTACTAGCGGAGATGCCTGCGTCATCTCCCGAGGAGTCAGGCGCTGCGCCTGTGGAAGTTCAGTCGGAGGCTGAAGACCAAATTCCCTCTGAGGCGGTGGTCACTCCCTCCGCGCAACTCCAATTAGGGAATATTGAGAAAGAAGCTCAAATAGCGCCACCGCCGCAGCTCCTATCGTCGGCGGCTGCGAATGACCGTGAGGCGAGCCGCCAAGTGTTTTTCCTGGAGCCCATCGATTCTAAAGTTCCTCGGGATGCGATCGCACGGGGAGAGTGTACAGTGATAAAAGAATCCTCACCGGCATCACTAAAAATAGTCTGCACCCATACCTTGGAGAAACCCTTTGCTGCGGATCTGCGGCAGGCATTCACGTCCACAGAATCGAAACAAATCTGCTCCCTTGGCGCTCCACGTAGCCCAGTGGTGGGACATTGCATACTGACTCAAGAGAGCGCTCCTCTCCTTAATAACGGAAAGCTCTATGTTGCGATTTCCACTGAGCAAGGCGGACTTCGAGGCTGGCTTCCCCGGTAACCAAAAAGATGAAGAACAACAATGAGTAGTTTCCCCCTAGTCTCAATCGCAATCCCGACCTACATGCATGCGCAGTATTTGCCGATTTGCCTGGATGGGGCGTGGTTTCAGGATTATCCCAACATTGAAATAGTTGTGGTCAATGCCAATTCTCCTGATAACACCAAAGAAGTTCTAGACGAGTATCAAAACGCCGTAGCAAATGAGCAAGTTTCTTTTGCCTCATACTACAATGAGAGCACCGGAGAGGTTGAGCGAGGGTACTATGACCGCTATCCGAAAGAAGGAAGAACTCTCAAGGTAATACACCTTGAGAGCGATCCAGGTCTTAGTGAGACCTATAATGCCGCGGTGCAGGCTTCAACGGGTGAATTCGTTACGACCATTGTTTCGGATGATATCGCGCATCCGAATTTGATTTCTACTCTCGTTCCGGAGCTGCAAGCAGGTGCGGACTTCGCCTACGGTGATATTTTTATTGTCGATGACGCCGGGCGAGTGATACGCAAATTCGCCTTTCCGGACTACGATCCCAAGCGTTGTCTTGCGGACTGGTATTTAATGGGAAGCGCAAAACTTTGGCGTCGCTCGCTTCACCAAACGGCAGGTTGGTTTAGTAAAGAGTATCCGCTCACTCAGGATTACGAATTGTTTTTTCGATTTGCTGAAGCCGGTGCGAAGTTTGTTCATGTGCCCCAGGTGCTTTACTCCGCAAGGTGGCATGGCCCTCGTCGAAAAGATGGCAATCATTCTCCGGATCGAGAACATAAAATACACACGGAATCGATTGAGATTGTGAAACGTGCCCGGAACTGGCTAGCCAACAGTTTACCCTAAAAACGCTCAATTTTTCTTCAAACTTCGATTATTGAGCAATGTAGTTTGTTGCCTTCAGCGAGGAGCTGGAGCTATAGTGCAAGGTATCTCGTTTGGGTGTGATCGTCCCGCTCAGCTTAAGTCATTGAACTCGCTCAATTTTTCTTGGAGTAATTTTATGAGTAATGAAGAAGTCCTCGTAGTCGTTTCAAAGCTTAAAAACTACATCAAAACCTCTGGTGATATGAATACCGCAGGTAACGTTGCCCCA
>CAYGNZ010000051.1:1805-12742 GCA_964351345.1 uncultured Bdellovibrionales bacterium
CTGGAATTATTCGAAGCCTTTGTGATCAGGCAGTGCAGAACGCAAAAAGCGATGGTCGCAAGACTGTGATGGATAGAGATTTTTCATTTAGTTCATCCAGCCAATAGGAAAGGTTCAATGCATACTGCTATCTCAAAACTAAAACTATCCTTAGTGCTTACTGCCTTTGGAATCCTTGTAGGTCTTTCTGGATGTACCGGTAAGTGGGCGAAAGGGGGGGCGTGCTGTGATAAGGCGATGGCCGAGAAAAAGCCCGGCCAAACCTGTTGCGGTAAGGAAGCTTCTTCTTGCGGAGAGAAGAAAGCTCATTGTGGATGTGAAAAGTGTAAGAAGTGTGGTGGTGAGAAAGCCGCTTGTTCTAAGTAAGACGCGTTCCTACACTGATATTGATTCCGCGGTAATATACACGTAAGGCCGATAGTTTCGGCCTCTACGTGTTTTTTTTGTCCTGCTGTTCGTCCCGTATTTATTTTTTCGGACCGAAGAGCATCAAGCCGACACCAATTGCTGCAATTACCACCGAGGTTGTCACCAAGTGGCTTTCGTTGTTGAGCTGGGCGTAAATAAAAAATGCCCCAGCGAAAAGTAAAATTCTCGTGCCGACTGTTTTCATACGCGCCTGATTTTCTACACAGCCATTTGAAAAACCCCTAATGACGACGTCCATGGAGGAAAAGAGCGATCAGGGGATAGAAAAAAACCCCAGCAGTGCTGATGCGCCGCTGGGGTTCTACTACTAGACTAGCTGCTACGACCTACCAAACAAGATTCGCCGCAGATTGATATTCGGTCACACGGGTTTCAAAGAAGTTCTTCTCTTTTGCAAGATCAATTGTCTCGCTCATCCAAGGGAACGGATTCTTCGAACCATACTTTGCACTAATACCAATACGCTCCATGCGTCTGTCGGCAACATACTGTACGTAGTCTTTAAACATATCCGCGTTTAATCCGAGAACCCCATCGGGTAGGCAATCACAAGCATAGGCAAATTCGTAGTGCACGGCTTGCTCGATCATTTCTAAGATTTCGCGTTGTAGTTTCGGAGTCCAGACCTCTGGGTTTTCTGCTTTGATGCCATTAATGAGATCAACGCCGAAGTTAAGATGGATACTCTCGTCTCGGAGGATATATTGGAACTGTTCACCAATACCGGTCATTCTATTCTGCCGATGAAATGAGAGAATCATCACAAAGCCACTATAGAAAAAGATCCCTTCCATAATGACATAGAATCCAACGAGGTTTTTAATGAACTCTTGTATTCCTTCAACGGAATTCGTGTTGAAGTCTGGGGCGAGCACGCTCTCGGTCAAGGACATCACAAAAGCGTCCTTACCCTTGATTGAATCGACTTCGTTATACATGTTGAAAACCTCACGACCATCTAAGCCGAGTGACTCAACGATGTAATGGAACGTGTGAGTGTGGATCGCTTCTTCGAATGCCTGTCGTAGCAGATACTGGCGCGCTTCGGGGTTCGTGACATGCTTAAAAATAGCAAGTACGATATTGTTACCGACAAGGCTCTCACCTGTCGCAAAAAATCCCAAGTTACGCATAATCACTCGACGCTCTGCGTCGGAGAGGGACTTTCCTTTCCAAATTTCAATGTCTTTCTGCATTGAAACCTCAGTCGGCATCCAATGGTTCGCACAGCCATTGAGGTAGTGTTCCCATGCCCACTGGTACTTCAAAGGGTGAAGCTGATTTACATCGACTGCGTTGCAGTTAATGAGACGCTTGTCTTTTGGGTCGATTGGTTTGCTGAGGTCGTATGGTTGCTCTTCAGCAGCATTGCAGCAGGACATGGCATTTTCTCCCTATGAGTCGTATCTAATTTTCTTTTTTGACGAGTGTAGTGCTTACTGCTTACGCGTTGGAAGAAAGAATATCTTCACTGTATCAACACGAAGCGACAAGCCTACTCCTCGAAGTCTTTACTACGGTGTTTGTCTTTGTAAGACCTACCTTACTGGCAGGCCTCACAGTCTGGGTCGTCCATATTACAAACCGCAGCTTCGGGCTGCCGGTTGACCAAGATGTCAGAAGAAGCCGACTTGCTCTTCATCCACTTTGGCTGGATTCCCCTTTTGTTTACGTCAATGCTTGATTTCTCAACTTGAGTGGCTCCAAGTGAACGGAGATAGTACGTCGTTTTAAGACCTTTCTCCCAAGCAAACTGATACATTTCGTCGAGCGCTTTTCCGCTAGGCGTCCCGATGTAGAGATTAAGCGACTGACCCATGTCGATCCATTTCTGTCGTCGGCTCGCGCACTCAATAAGCCAGCGCTGGTCGATTTCAAAAGCAGTGACGAATCGCTCCCGAATTTCTTGGGGAATTCGCTCAATCTCTTGAATTATGCCGTCGTGGTATTTGAGGTCATCGATCATCTCATCATCCCAGAGGCCGATACTCTTGAGCTCTGCCACCAGGTACGGATTTACTACGGTGAATTCTCCCGAGAGGTTCGATTTTACGAAAAGATTTCGAAACGTTGGTTCAATCGATTGCGATATTCCAGAAATGTTTGCAATCGTTGCCGTCGGGGCGATCGCCATTACATTACTATTGCGCATTCCGTGCATCCGCACGTGTTCGCGAACCGGCTCCCAGTCGAGCGAAGAGCTCGTGTCGACCTTCAGTTCGCTTTTGCGCGAGTCTGCAAGTATTTCGAGCGTGTCGATTGGAAGAAGACCTCTGCTCCATTTCGAACCTCGGTAGCTGGAGTACGTCCCTCGCTCCTCGGCCAATTTGCTTGAGGCAAGAATGGCGTTGTAGGAAATCAGTTCCATACTTTTGTCCGCAAACTCAACCGCTTCGTCACTCTCGTAACTAATTCCAAGAGCATAGATGGCATCCTGAAATCCCATCACTCCCAGTCCGACGGGGCGGTGACGAACGTTTGCCGCCTTTGCTTCTTCGGTGGGATAGAAGTTGATATCGATTACGTTATCAAGCATTCGAACTGCAGTCGTAATTGTTTTCTCAATCAAGGCTGCATCAAGAGAGTCCCCTTTGACATGGGCAACGAGGTTGATTGAGCCAAGGTTGCACACCGCCGTTTCGCCGTTGGAGGTGTTGAGCAAAATCTCTGTACAGAGATTTGAGCTGTGCACCACGCCCGCGTGATCTTGAGGGGAGCGAATGTTTGAAGGATCTTTCCAAGTAATCCATGGGTGGCCAGTTTCAAAGACCATGGAAAGCATTTTTCTCCAGAGTTCAACCGCGGGGAGTTGCTTAAACTGCCGCATTTCTCCGTCTTGCGCTTTACGCTCGTAGTACTCGTAACGCAGCTTGAAGTCCTTCCCGTAGAGATCGTGAAGGTCAGGAGTCTCGTTCGGGCTGAAAAGAGTCCAGACACCGTTTTCGCGAACTCTTTCCATGAACAAATCCGGTATCCAGTTCGCGGTGTTCATGTCGTGCGTGCGTCGACGCTCATCACCGGTGTTTTTTCGAAGTTCGAGGAATTCCTCTACCTCGAGGTGCCAGCTCTCGAGGTAAGCGCACATTGCTCCTTTTCGCTTCCCGCCTTGGTTCACCGCAATGGCGGTGTCGTTGGCGACTTTGAGAAATGGAATGACGCCCTGACTTTCGCCATTGGTGCCCTTAATTCGGGAACCAGTTGCGCGGACTCGTGTCCAATCATTGCCAAGCCCACCGGCCCATTTCGAGAGCTTCGCGTTGTCACTCACGCATTTGAAGATGTGTTCTAAGTCGTCATCAACCGTGGTGAGGTAGCAAGAGCTAAGCTGTGGATGCGGTGTTCCGGCGTTGAACAATGTTGGAGTTGAAGAGACAAACTTAAACGTGGAGAGCAAATTGTAGAATTCAATCGCTCTTGCCTCCCGGTTATCTCCTTCTTTCATCGCAAGGCCCATCGCTACGCGCATCCAGAAGTACTGCGGAGTTTCGATTCGGCGATTCTCGATGTGAATCAGGTAGCGGTCGTAAATCGTTTGCAAGCCGATATAGAGAAAAAGCGAGTCACGCTCTGGCTTGAGTGCAGCCGCGATGTTCTCCATGTTGTACACCAGCAGCTCTGCAGAAAGTCTCTCTGCGGCTACTCCTTTCTTAATGTAGTCGGAGAAACTACCGTGATACGTTTCGGTAAGGGTTTCTGATCCGTAGCGATCTTCGAGAACTTCTTGATACGTCACATCGAGCAAAAATCTCGCCGCCACGCGTTGGTAGTTCGGCTCTTTCTCGATTTTGGTTCGAGCAGCGAGAATGAGCGCAAGGTCGAGTTCCGCTTGAGTCATGTAGTTGTAGAGCGAACGGGAAACTTCCTCGCCAATTTCGTCCGCCGAGCACTCAGGGAACCCTTCGCAAGCTTGATCAATTAAACGGCTGATCTTCGCCCAATCGAGGGGCTCCTGAGTCCCGTCTTTTTGGGTGATGAGTAGCGCTGGCTGGGATTGCTCTTTGCCCGGCTGTTTAAACTGTCGCGCTTTTGCATGCTCTTCGCGGTAGACGATATAGCGTCGCGCGATGCTGTAGTGGCCATGCTGCATTAAATGCATTTCGACCATGTCTTGAATTTCTTCGATGTCTACTCGTTGGTCCGACTTGCGTTCTTTGACCAGCGCTTCAACGACCTCGTCTGAGATTTCCTTGACTTCACGGGTGCTAAAAGCATCAAGCTCTTGTTCTGCATCAATACCGCGCTCTGCACGAAATGCCTTTTCTATTGCGCGGTGAATCAAGGCCCCATTGAATTCTGCAATTGAGCCGTCCCTTTTCTTGACGGAAATGCTAGGAGAATCGGCGGGTGCTGCCACCATTTCTTCTTTTGCTGATTTTTCGCTGAGGGCCTGTTCGGTGCTTGCTGCCATGCTTTATCTCCGCAAGAGGAATGAAGAAGTAAAAACGATCTACTGTTTCAGGCTGTTAGCCGCCTGAGTGCTCCCAATTATCCTGAGTGCCAATAGTGTCCGACACGCTAGATTATTCATGGAGTGTGCGCTGATACTTCTGAGCGAACACGAACCCTAATTGAATATGGAAAATAACTGCCTGGGTAAAGGGGCTGCGGCTGTTGCAACAGCCCAGTAGACACAAGATATTGTGGTTCTCAGGGTGTGTCAATACAAAGTGTGGTGTGCTCTTCGTATGGCGTCGGATTCAGCAAAAGTTGATTTGGCGCGATTACTTAAAGTAGTTTTTAACAAGTTCTCCACAAGCCCTCAGGCTTTTTTTGCGCCAGGAACAACAATTTTTTCTTCTTTTCGGCCCTACCCCAGGTAGCGAGTGTTGTGCCGAGAGCCGTGCGGCAAACCGGCGCTTTAGAAATACCTCGGATTGTCGACTTATAATACACATGGGTATGTATGGCTTAGCCTCAGCTCTGCGTAACGAGAGCAGCTCAAGTAAGGGGAAGCGGCAAATGGATGAAAACTACAAACGGATTAACATTCTCATTCGCCCGGATCAGCACGAGCTGATTACTGGTCGCGGACTTTCCTTGTCCGGTCTGGTGCGAGATCTAATCGATGATAGATTTAATGAGAACAAAATCACTCTCTCTATGAGTGATCGCAGCAGAAAGCTCTATGACAACATCGTGAGCAACTTCGGGGTGGGGGATGCGGAGTTGGAACACTTTTTTGTTCAGGCACTTGATGCATTCCTGGCCAGTCGTTCCGACGACATTGAAAACCTTCGCGCGGAACTCAAATCTGCCGCGGCAGTGAAGAAGAAAAAGAAGTCGAAGAAATGAGCACGAGCGGATCTTCAGTACAGCACGACGATGAGGAGAATGACTCTTTCGAAAGTCGTAGCCTTGAGTTGCAGAAAGAATGCGCTGGTGTGTCTCCGCGAAAAGCGCTTTCCGTTCTTGTTGGTATTAACTTGATGATCCTCTTTATGAGGCCTCAAAACGACTTGAGTGTTCTACGTATACTCGAATTGCCACTGATCTTGAGTCTTTGCGCGCTACCGATTGTCGTGCCGCGTTTGCTTGAGCTCTGGAAATCTTCACTGGTGATGAAATCGATGTTTGGGATGCTCGTGCTCGGTGGACTTTGGATTCCTTTCGCCCACAATAACGCCTACGCGTTCTATACCTGGCAAGATGTCGCGACCCAGTACCTTCTCTACCTTTTTCCGCTGATACTTATCGTGCAAACCGGTCGCCAATTGCGGAGTCTCAGCATTATCGTTGCACTCATGGGCGCCTACCTTTCAATCTACGCTATCACTCATGCAGGGAGAGGACCTGGCGCATTTCTCGGTGATGAGAATGATCTTTGCCTCGCACTGCTTGGATTCCTCGGGCTGCCGTTGTTCCTGTTTTCTCATACTCGTTCTCAAGCTGAACGTTGGCTCTTTATTGCGGCAGTTGGGCTGATGCTGACGGGAGTGGTTGCATCGCTTTCTCGTGGGGGATTTCTCGGATTAGTTGCGCTGTTGGGTTACTTGTTCCTCCGCTCTAGAGCGAAAGTCCTAATAATCATTTTTGGCGTACTCACGATGTTGATCGGGGCGCTCTTTGTGCCCCAAGAGTACTGGGAGGAGATGTCGACTATTCAAGATGTCCAAGGTGGGACCGCAAACGAGCGTACGAGGACCTGGAAGATTGCGTTCGATATTTGGGCTCATCCTCCCCACATTGCCTTCGGGACCGGTATGAACAATGCTCGAGCGTGGATGGGAGAATTTGAACCAAAAGTAAATAAATCGAATTACAAACGAAGCCTCGCTGGTCGATCCGTTCACAGTACGCTTTTTCAGCTACTTGCCGACTTGGGGGTCGCAGGAATTCTCATTGTGGGAACCGCCTTGCTTCTTTCCTATCGACGGAATGTTAAAGCGGACAAGACAATGATTCGAACAGTTTCTTCGATAAAAAAGTTAGATGGCCGCATTCGTGATTACTTGGAGCAACGCAGTATTGTCCACGAGGAGCTGCAACGTGATGTTGCCGTGCCCTCAATTCAAAATGCACGAGAAGAGGTTGATTTTGAATCGCTGCGAAAACTTCTTAAGTTCTCCGTGTCTCATTTGCAGTATCTCTCTGCCTTTAGCCTTGGACTCAATGCCTGTTTTGTGGGCGTCTTGATTTCGGGGCTCTTTGTGTCGGTGTTATACTATCCTTCCATCTGGTTTCTTGTTGCCCTGTCGTTTATCGTTCAGCAGCATGCCGAGCGGGTGCAGCGAAAGCTGAGGGCAGTGGTGGATTCAATACAGTTTCGGGAACCGGTATCAGGATAATCGCGGGGTATTGCTGCCGCTTACATCGAGCGCCCTACTTTTTTACTCTGACGTGAGCCGAGTAACTCAATCACTGCCTCGTGTAACAAGGGGATGCCTCGGCGGATAGTATCATCCGGTACCGCAAAGGAGAGCCGAACAAAACCGTCACAGCGAAAGGCACTGCCGGGAACGACAACAATCCCGAATGACTCGAGGAGATACTCGGCAAAATCATCTGACGTCTTACTAAGGCCAGTAGAGTTTTCCCATTCTTGAAGCACGGTACGGATGTCCCAAAACGAGAAAAACGTGCCATACGTGGGCAGCATTGCAACTTCAGGGATCGTGGCTGATGCTTCGAGGAAAAGCCATCGCTTATGCTCTAATTCAAGCATTTCATCCTCATCTACTCCTTGCTCAAGCGCGGAGGCAGCGGCGTACTGACTCGGAGTGGAGGCACCACCACCACAATGACTCTGCATTATTGAGAGGGCCTCACTGACATCAGGCGGACCCACACACCAGCCCACCCGAAACCCGGAGCTGTGCGCGAAATTGTTGCTCAAACTATCGACATGGACCAACCAAGGCTTTAAGTCGGAATCGATTTCAGGGACTTCAAATCGAACTGAATCAAAGGAAATCTTCCATGATCGCCGATCAAGAATGAGATACACGCCGTGGTCAGCACAGATTCTTAAAAGCGTGCTGAGTTCAGCTCCGCTATACACTTGACCGGTAGGATTGCACGGACTTGAGAGGATAAGCATCCGAGCACGCGGCTGAGAGCTGAGGGCTTCGATCAGCCGGTTCGGCTGTAGTTTAAAGGCGTGCTCAATGTCCTCGGGAGAAGTGATGACATGCGATCGTGCGCCGGCTATTTGCACGAGAGAAGCATAGCTCGGACCGACCGTTGCCGGGAGTAAAATGCAGTCATCTTGATTGCAAATTGCAAGCATGAGCGCGAGCAAGCTATGTCCTGCTCCAGAGGAAATGACAACGTCATTGACCGTATACTCCTCAGACAACCCGAACCACTCAAGTACCGTACTACGTAGTTGCTCCAAACCTGAGGGGTGGGTGTAGCGTGTTCGTTCGCGACGGATTGCTGAGAGTGCGGCCTGTTTTACGTCCGTGGCAATTGGCCCGAAGGGGTCACCTAAACCGAAATCAAAAATCGGCGCCCCTAAGGCAGCACGTTTTAATGCAACTTGTTTCAATTCAAGGGGAGCAAACATCGGGAGATTGCAAAGGCGTGATGCAAGCCGCGCGTGAGATGAGAGAGTGGGGGATTGATTCACGAGCTTTTTTTTCTCAACATGTATATTCATCAATCAATTACTCGAGGAGTAGATGAACTCTTTCTCAGAGAAGTCGAAGAACAACCTTGATGCTGATGAGTGTGGGAGAGGTATTGTACGTGATATCCCTAAGAGGGACGTTGTTACTCCGCGACGCACCCGCCAAAAGAAACCGAAACAGACTTTCGACACCAACCGTACGTGAGCAGGCTTAAGCAAGAGAACCCAATCCTGTATACACGACTGTTACTATTCCGATGCTACCACAGGGTAATTCGTTAAAATCGGTGTTTTAAAAAGAAATGCGAAAAATAAAAACCAAGCGATCTTAGTGCATTGAAAGTTTTTATTCGATTTCTTCGCTACCTTGGTGGCTTTGTCAGCTTCTTACAAGGGCTCCCACCCCGTATCTTTTGGCTCTTGCTCTCCAAAGCCTTTGCGAATACTCGGTGCTGAACTTCTCTCCCGTTCTTCGCGCAACACAGGGCTTGGTGCGTTGCGACTGAGAGAAACCGGCGGAGGTGCTCCAAGGATATCACCTTTACCGAAGCTACTTCTTCTCCGTTTGCGAGAACGTCGAGATGCGCGGGAGGCACCCTCTTGGCTGACCACTGTTCCGCGGTCAAAAAGCGTAGTTTTTACCAGTCGACCGTCTCGACCATACAAAGCCCACGCTCCGTGCTTCTGACCCTGACTAAATGATCCTTCCTGTTTCTTTTGCCCATTACGGTGGAAAGATATCCATCGACCTTCCGGGACATTGAGGGCGTATACTTCGCGCTCAACGAGTTTGCCGTCTCTGTCGTAGGTATCACTGGGGCCATGGAGCCGCCCTTCGAGCCACCGAGATTTTGTTTTAACGTGTCCGTTTCGATGGAACGAAATCCATTCGCCAGATTTCATATCGTTGACGTACTCACCCTGTTCTTTAAGTTGTCCGCCGCGTGACCACCAGGCGAAGTGACCGTGCTTTGCGCCGTCAAGGTAAAAGCCTTTTGATTTTTGCGTACCGTCTTTATTCCATTGCTCATACGGCCCACTCTTTACCCCCTTGTCGTAGGTAATCAGTTCCCGAGGAGTACCGCTTTTATAAAATCTCTCGACTTTCCCATCGTGCTTACCAAGATAATAAAATTCTTTAGATTTAAGATTTCCGTTTTTATGCCAGCGCCGATAGTCGCCATGTCGCACTTCTTTGCCGTCTTTGGAGGAGGCAGCGCACCACTGCGAAATTCCTTTCGGGTAAGGAGCGCCAACAAGCCGTGCTTCTTTTGGACAGGAGGTTATCGCGTCTTTGTTTGCGACTTGTTTCTTGGACGCGCCGTCGCTGGTTTTTCGAGATTCAGATTTTGAAGTGTTTTTGGATGGGGCCCGTGCTGCGCTGCGCAACACTCGTCGAAACTCCTTTCCCCCATCTTTACACCCCGTGCTGAACGAAAGCGGCAGAAGCAGGGCGGCACAGAGTGGCAAGATAGATAATCGAACACGGTAGTTCCGTGAGCAGTAACTAGTGGCTGTGGTTTCTTTCATCACTATTGGGCAGCCCAAGGTTTCTTCTAAGCATTATCAACGCGTGAGTACGCACACTGCGTGCTCCTAACTGCGCGTATAAGAGTTATTGAAGAAATAGAGACAAGTGTGCCCTTGAGTGTTGAACCTCAAAGTTCTACAAGTAGCTGGAATTAAACGAGTAAATTGAGATTTGTTCCTCGCAGCGGGGAAACTACTGGTCTAGGCTCTCCCCAAGCTTCTGGAGCCTTCGGCCTCAGCGCGCTCAGCGGCCCGATCTCTCTCGGCGCTTTCCTCGCTTCGACGTTCCTCGCGAGCTCGCTCGGCTTCTCGCTCGCGTTCCACTCTCCGTGCCTCATCTCTTCGTGGAGCTTCGGATCTGCTAGTACCTTGTATTTCGTCCATAGTGAAAAGTTTTGCAGTTAAACTACTAAATTTATGAATATTTCTGCGGGAAGATGATATTTAAATAATACTATTTAACCCCCTAAATTTACTTTCCCGACTTGCGGATTATCTAGATCATCGGTTTAATCCCCATCTAGCTGTATAAATCGTCGCGCTTTACCGATATAAATCATTAAATTTTAGAGGCTTAGAATGCTGAAACGAGGTAAATCACCAAAGCTTAAACGTGAAGAGCAGCAGGTGAAGAGCCTTGCCCAGGTATTTGAGCGTCGGGGAGTGACCGTGCGGCGGGAAAAATTGTCACGGGGGCACTCATATCGGGTCAAAAGTGGAGACTGCCAGTTTGAAGGCGAACCGCACGTGTTCCTAGACCGCCGCCTTCCTACCGAACAGCAAATACTGGTTTTGGTGGACTATTTGCTCGACTTCAATTTTGGCTTGGAACAAGAGGAGTTAGCAGCACTCTCGGCCAGCACCCGTTCGCTTATCTCTTCCAGAACTGAGCCCACATTGAACACCTAAT
>CAYGNZ010000052.1:0-2380 GCA_964351345.1 uncultured Bdellovibrionales bacterium
ATCTGAAGTATACCGCTACCTAAAAAGGTAACACTAGAACTGGACTTCCAGACCGGCGCCAAGCACCCAAGAATTCCCGAACTCCAGCGCAATCTCTGGCACCTCAGTCGGTAACTCCACATCTCTATCCGGCAAGGCATGATAATCAGCAACTTGTGCATCGAGTAGTTCGGTGCTTGCTTCGACCACCTGCCAAGGAGCATGGAGGAGCTGATAGGTTCGTGACAAAACGATATTTCTCCACCCGAGAAAATTCTTCTGCCAATTGAGATAGGTAATCGGGTCGCGTTTTATGCCCAGGGTTCCGAGAATCAATTCGTGAAACTCATGAAAAAAGCGTGGAGGATCAGGCAGTGGCGCGTGACCAAATATCGAGCCCTGCGGCTGGTAATTCCAGAACAGGGGACTCTCTTGGCTTGAACCCAGCGACTGCACTACTGAGCCAATTCCCTCATGCAACGAAAACTCAGTGATCTTCGCCATAGTGATAAGGAATTCAGCGTTCTCTCCAGATTTCCACCACGGTTTGGTTTCAAAACGAAAGTTCCCGGCCTCCCCTGCACCGAGTTCAATACCTGAGAGAATACACTCAGTATCCTCAGGGCGTTGTTTAAAAAATTCTTCTGCGTCCATAATCAGTAGATAGTGCTACGTCTCCTACGCAAGCGATCGCAAAATCTCTACACCCTGTTCGAGCACTTTGCGGTCTGCGGAGAACGAAATCCGAAAATGAGTATCCTGCCGAGAAAACACGTGGCCAGGTACAACTAATAGCTTCTTCTCAATACAGCGTTCGACGAAAGCTTGCCCCGAACCGCCTGGCGCTTGCGGAAAAACGTAGAAAGCACCACCGGGAGTTACAAACTCATACTTATCTTTCAGTGCCTCGACGATGAAGTCTCTCTTCCCTCGGTAACTCTCTAGTAGAGACGAAAAATCGTAATCGACCGCTTCAAGCATTGCCCACTGACCAATCGAATTTGCACAGACGATGGTGTATTGCTGAAGTTTTATCATGGTATCGATTAGACTACGCTCGGCTGCAACAAACCCCATTCGCCAACCAGGCACCCCGGCAGATTTAGAGAAGCCGTTTAACGCAATCGCCTTTTCGTAGGAGAGCAAACAACTCGGATGCTCAGAATCAAAGCAGAACACATCGTATATCTCGTCATAAAGAAGATAGAGATCATGTCTTTTCGCAAGCTCGACAACCTCATCCAATTCCTCCTGAGTGCAGGCATATCCTGTGGGATTCGCCGGAGTGTTTACGATAATCGCTTTGGTGCGAGGGGTAATTGATGCTTCGATGCGTTCAGCAGAGAGTCGAAAGTCCGGGTAAATCGAGTAATAGCTTGGAACGGCGTTGACCATAAATGCCAGGTCCCGGTAAATGCAAAAAAATGGATCAGGCATGAGAATCTCATCCCCTGGATCAAGAAGGCTGAGGTAACTCAGGAGCAGGCCACCACTTACACCAGCAGTGACGAGCACATCTTGGTCTGCGGATTCTATTCCAAGCTTCTTTCGTAACGCTTGCCGTAGCTCGGGTATCCCCTGAGAAACGGTGTAGGAGCTTTTATCTTGATCTATCGCCGCGCGAGCGGCTGCTTTTACTTCTGGAAAGGCACCGAAGTCCGGTTGGCCAATGCTAAGGTTAATGGGATTTTCCAGTTTCGCGGCAAGCTCAAATACCCGGCGGATTCCCGAGGTATCAACGGCTTGTGCTCTCTTTGATATCATAATGCTCTGCCTCTTTTGCGTATCGCAACATACTAAGGCAGGTAGAGCGGAAATAGAAACAAAAAAAGCCCAGACCAAATCGGCCTAGGCTCTCTTAGTTACGTACAACACAGGCCTACTGAACGATACTCATTCGACAGGCCCGAGACAGCGACTATGCGAGTTCTTCTTCCTCTCGCTTCCGACGTCGAGCTGCAGCTCCACAAATCGCTGCTGCCAACAAACTCATCGTCGTAGGCTCTGGCACCTCAGTAGAGCGATGGTTCGAGATATCAAGCCACCCTTGCTGACCACTCCAGTTTGTCAGTGCTCCGTCTGTGTTATACGCAGTCGTGAGATTTGCAAACGGATGGAACCAAACACCAATTGAATCATCGAACGCAATTCCCAGCCAGTTTGCCAGTCCCGTCGCCGCGGGATTGTCATTAATAGTTCCTGCATCAAAGCTTAAAGAAAAGTTTGCGGTCGTTCCATCGTTTGTATAGCCAATTTGATTCGTTCCGTTTGGAGAGTCATTCGCACTGAGCAGTGTCGGCCCGGTCAAATGACTCGTTTGATTGTTTTGCCCGTTGAAGACATACGCCGTAAGCACAGGAGTTGCCTCGGTAGCATCAAAGTATAATAGCGCAAGGTGGTC
>CAYGNZ010000052.1:2431-12588 GCA_964351345.1 uncultured Bdellovibrionales bacterium
AAAGACTGCGAAGCATCATCGTAGGTCACCGAAAACGAATCGATCGAACCGGCGTTAGGATTGTGACCAGGAACCGGGGATGGCGCGTAGCTATACGTCGTTGCGGAAGCGGCATCCGCGCTCACCATGAGAAGTACTGCTAAAGAAATCGCTTTTACTGATAATTTCACAACGTCACCCCACTCTACTCAGTGCTCTTACAAATACGAGCATTCTAAAATTGAAAAGATCTAAATCGATCAGGTAGACCCCTCGATCCTTGAGGAGCTTCCCCTTCTATCCTCCAATCTCGATTTTGCTGATGCGTGCTTCACTTTTCGGGATTGTTGAAAAACGGAGTTTTTCGGCAAGCTCCGCTCTCCGGTTTCCTAGTAAAACCATGTAGTTGTGACTATTTGCGATGAGCTTATTACGCAATGGTGACAACTCGAGTCCCACTTTCAGCTTCTATTCTTCTATAGGGCAAAGAGCGAGGAGCGCTCTTTGTTTGCAGGTGCTGCGTGTTGCCAAGGAATTGATGAAGATGGAAGGAACTACAGAACTAAGCGACGAAGAACTTACCGAGCTGTATCTTGCGGGTGATCAATCGCGCTATTTTGAGCTTGTAGAACGCTACGAAACAAAGGTGTTCAACACCGCACTCTACCTCACGGATAAAGTCGAAGAGGCTGAGAGCGTTTTAACTGAGGTTTTTCTCGAGCTTGCCGAGCGACTGAAAACCGACGATGGCAAGACGCCTCTTTTCGCCTGGTTGCTTCAACTCACCTTAGACAAGTCTGTGCACGCGCTGATTACGGCAAACGCGAGCAAACGTGGTGCGCTCCCTGATTCAATCACTTTGGCCACACCCTTTGAAGAGCATAGTGAGGCATACGAAAGACGCAACCAATCACTACGCTTTGCGTTTCAAAGCGCGGTGAGCGAACTCTCCTCCGATGCAAAAATTGCTTTTGTCTTACGAGATATCCACGGAAAGAAAATTACCGAAATCGCTGAATTCTTAGATCAGACTGTATTTGAAGTCCGTGGTTTGATTCGCCAAGCTCGGCGCGCGATAGGCGGTCAAATAAATCGAATACTTGAACGAGCTGCGTAATCTCCTCTACCCCGTGAAATGCTCCAGGACTTTACTGCGGAGCCAATTCGTCGAGAGCTTCAGCGTTGATTCCTGAAGTAAGTGGCTCGATCGCAGTCTCTGAGTTCACTCGTCGAAAAAAGCCACGCTTAAGCATTCTGCGACCGCGACGTAATAACGTCTGCGCTTCGAGCACTTCGAGGCGTAGGGCTTGCGCAACTGTTTCAGAGTCGAGACCGAGCACATCGTTAAGCACTATAATTTGTTGATACTCAAACGGAAGCCGTCGCAAGGTTTCATAGAGCGCAACCTCATCTGACTGCTTCGCCTCGACCGCAGTTGATTCTACGCGTAGCTCAGTGGTGCTCGGCGTAAGGGTCTGGCTTGCAAGGAGCGCGTCCTCTGCAAGATGGAGTAGATGAACTAGTGAGTGTGTATCTGCGATTTGTTCCAAGCGAAAGAAACTAGAAAATGTATTGGAGAGAATTTGCTCGCTTTGTTGAGCATCCTGAGCGAGTAGCTCAATGTATCTCGAAAGAATGGGAACGTATCGATTTAAAAAAGTATCGAGGCCTTCAGTGCTGCCTAATCGAATGCTTCGTAGAATCTCCTTGTCCGACTCTGGGGCGAAATTCATTGCGCTAACTCCTTCGTTGCATACCCGGTAGAATTTCAGGCTAGCAGTCTGAGGGGCTGAGACATGTCACAACTTTGTAAAAAGGAGTGAAATGGATGTAATTGTTGAAAAACATTCAAAACGTCATTGCAGCTACGAAGAAGCGGTAGCAGGGTTTTTTCGCAATATATCAGCTAGTTAGCTCTCAGACTCAGAGTTTGCAACCGAGCCAAAGATGCGATCTAAGGTGTCGGCCTCTAAGCGCTGAAATCTCATCCTTTCCACCCGAAGGACCGAGTGGGCGTCTCGGACTGCTTGGTCCAGATCGTCATTGATCAGCAAATAGTCACTAAAGCCGGGGGCCCGGAGCGTTTCAATTTCCTCCCGAGCAATGTTGAGACGTCGTTGCTGAACCTCAACTCCTTCTGTTGCCCGATGCTCGAGTCGTTTGCGCAGTTCTTCGAAGGAAGGAGGGAAAATAAACACACAAACAACATGGGTAGGATATAATTTTTTTAAGCTCTCGACTCCCTGCACATCAATTGCGAGCAGTAAATCTTTACCTTCAGTGGATGCCTCACTGATATTACGCTTTTCCGTTCCGTAGTGGTGCCCACCGAAACGAGCGTGTTCGATGAAGTCACCACGCTCAATGCGCTGGTTAAACTCTTCAGTCGTAACGAAGTGATAGTGCACTCCATCCACTTCACCTGCGCGAGGGGAGCGAGTAGTTGTAGAAATTGACCGCATGAGTGCTGCATCTTCTTCGGCTAGTCGTCGACACACCGTAGACTTCCCGCTTCCTGCAGGAGCACAAAAGCAAAACAAAATTGGAAATTGGTTCGTTCCGCGCATGCTATTCTATATTTTGAACTTGCTCTCGAATTTTTTCCAGAATTGCCTTTGATTCCACAACTCGAGTAGTGATGTCTGCACTCTGGGCTTTGGAACCAATGGTATTTACTTCTCGTCCAAACTCCTGCAACAAGAACTCAAGTTTACGGCCTGATTGTACAGAGCCCAGGACTGAACGGAATTGCTCGAAATGGCTCTCAAGACGTGAAAGCTCTTCAGTCACGTCAATTCTATCAGCAAGAAGCACGACTTCTTGAGCCAAGCGCTCAGGTTCAAGTACATTACTTGCAGCACCAAATTTCTCCAGTCGTTGCTCCAAACGCTCTTTAAATACTATTGGTGTCCGTTTAGACTCTTCCGCAATGGCGCTAATCTCTTGCTCTAACAATCCGAGAAGGGAGAGTAACTCTTTTTCTAAGACTGCTCCCTCCGCTTCTCGCATTTTACAAAGTGCGCCAAGCGCCTCAGTGAGCGCAGATTCTAGCAGTGCTAGTTCCTTATCACTTGAGTCACTCTCATCACTTGGCAATGCATCGAGTACTTCTCGACGAGAATAGGTTGCTGCAATACTCTCGCCGAGGGCCAGTTTTTCAGCAATTGCGTTTTGTTTTAGGCTCGCGCGAATTGTTTCAACATATGACGCAAACAACTTCTCATTAAACGAAACTGAGTACTCCCCTTTTGACTGCTGACTGCGCTGAACACTGACCTCCACTCGACCACGCCGGAGCTGAGTTTTGACTGTCTTGCCGACTTCAATTTCGAATTTCGAATAAAGGCTCGGAAGTCGACAGACAATATCGAGAAAACGATGGTTCACGGACTTTACTTCCACAACAAGCTCTACCCCATCCTCAGATGCACGCCCTTCACCAAAGCCTGTCATACTCATGCATGCCATAGATTACTCAAACCTCTTTATCGCAGCGCGCAAGGAATCCGCCGACACCACCGCTGTTCCAACTTCCCCAACAACAACTCCCGCGGCAATATTGGACAAGATCGCGGCCTCCTCATTACTCGCGCCCGCAGCAAGCGCCAGCGAAAATACCGCTGATACGGTGTCTCCCGCACCTGATACGTCATATACATCTCGCGCCACTGTATCGACTTCAATTGGTGCTTGTCCTTCGCTGTCACGCCCGACAAGCACCATCCCCATTTCTCCTAGGGTAATCAGCACCATTTCGGTATCCCAGAGCTTGAGCAACTCCCTCCCGGCGACAATGGCATCTTCTCTTTTGCGAATGAGCATGCCAGAAGATTCCTCCGCCTCCTTACGGTTTGGCTTAATCACGGTTGCCCCGCGATAGAGGGAGAAGTTCGGTGCTTTTGGATCAACAAGCACCGTAGTCAATGAAGAAGATGATGCAGCCGCACGACCAAGCACATCAAACACCGGCGCACAAATTGCACCTTTCGCATAATCTGAAACGATTACCCCGCGAGCTTGCTTCAGTGCCGCTTCAACTCGAACCCCAATTTCTTGCTGTTTTGCTTCTTCAAGCGGTTCAGCGATTTCGCGATCTACTCGCACAACTTGTTGTGCATGGGCAATCACTCGTGTCTTTTGAGTCGTAGGCCGAGAAGGATCAAGGAGCACACCGTCGGTATCAACCCCCTTAGACTGAAAAATATCGAGCATTTGCTGCCCTGCTTCATCATCACCGACCGCGCCGCAGATAAGCGCCTTCGCACCAAGACTGACTAAGTTATGGGCGACGTTTCCCGCTCCTCCGAGACGTTTATTCTCTTCAGTTACCTGCACGACGACGACGGGAGCTTCTGGGGAAATTCGATCAACTGAGCCCCAAATATAGTGGTCGAGTAAAAGGTCGCCGACAACGAGCATGGGCACCCCTTCGAAACGGTCGACAACCTTTAAGAGATTGGGCTTATTAATCTTCATTCTTCTTAATTCCTGGAACCATCTAGAACTTCTTTTCTCTCTGCTGCTGATGCTCAAGCTCCCAGAGTTTGGCGTATTTCATGAAGGTATAAAACCCCTCGTTAATCGCGACGATAAGTCCCGCAATTCCCTCGCGAAACCCCCGTTTAACCAAATAGAACTTCAGCATACGAAGTATAGGGTTAAGCAACAAGTGCCGTAGATTTACACGTTTCCCCCGCGCAAAGTCTTGCTCCGCGGAGATACTGGAGAAGCGGTGTAGTTGCTGGATCTGTTGAGCAAGATTTTTATAGGTGTAATGTTGAAGCTCTCCGTTGAGCCGTCCTATTTTTCCCTCGACAATTGGTTTTTCGTGAGGATCGTTGCCTCCCCAAGTAGTGACGTCTTTGCGCATCAGCCGAACGCGATACTCCGGGTACCAGCCTCCTGAACGCCACCAGCGATCGAGAAAATACACCACTCGATTCATTTCATATCCGTTACACTCGCTCGGCGTGCCAGCTTGCGCTCTTTGGTACTCTTCAGACAGCAGTTCTTCGATACTCGCTCGCAGTTCAGGAGACACGCGCTCATCGGCGTCTAGATTCAACACCCACTGGTGCTGCACCGCATCTAGCCCAAAGGCCTTCTGCTTCACATACCCCGGCCACTCTCGTTGAATCACCTTTGCTCCAGCCGCCTGACATATCTCAACGGTTGCGTCGGTGGAGAACGAGTCGATGACCACGACCTCGTCGCAAAATTCGAGACTTTCAAGACATGCGGCAATGTCTTGTTCCTCATTGAAGGCGACAACGAAGGCCGAAACTGGTTCGCGTTTCTCAGCCTTCGGCTGTTGAAGATTTACCTGAGCAGATCGCATGCGGTGGGCGTGTGAGTTAGAAAACGTTGACTCGCGTACCACCAGAGATTGACTCTTCCTTCCCCGATCACCACGGAACTACAATAGGAATCCAAAAGTGATCGTGGGCCTAGGCACGCGTCGGCTTAGTAGGGTAGAGCTTAGCACAGCTTGGGTCAGAGGCGTAAACCCCCTAGCTGCCGTGATTGGGAGACGTATTGAAGAAAGAAAATTAGCTCTACGAGAGGCTGCCTAGTCCGTGAAGCGATATTTTACGATCGTCCACAAGGCTTCAAAACCGTCGGAAACCCCGATTTTCTTACCTTCTTCGTAGGTTCGTCCCGAGTAGCTAATCGGCACTTCGTAAATCTTGACCTTTTTCTTGGCGACCTTTGCCGTGATTTCCGGCTCAAAATTGAAGCGTTCGGAACGGATGGTAATGTCTTTCAAAATCTCTCGCTTAAATAGCTTATAACCAACTTCCATGTCAGTGAGATTGAGATTCGTGAGTATATTCGAGAGGAACGTTAGTCCACGATTGACGAGATAGTGCCAAAAGAAAAGAACTCTGTGTGGGCCGCCAAGAAAACGCGAACCATATACCACGTCTGCCCGCCCATCGAGCATAGGACCAAGTAAGGCAGGATAATCAGTCGGGTCATATTCTAAGTCTGCATCCTGAATGAGCACCAAGTCACCGGTGCAGAGCCCAATTCCTGTTCTTACCGCGGCACCTTTGCCCCGATTCTGCGGATGAAAATCTATCACCAAGTCATCTCGGTTCTCTTTTCCGATCTCTTCAAGCACCTCACGCGTGCCATCAGTTGAGCCGTCATCAACGAGCACAATCTGACTCACCAGGCCTGTTCCATCGATTCGAGAAATGATCTCTCGTAGAGTTGAAACTTCATTGTAGATCGGAACGACAACTGAGAGTCCGTTCGGAAATTTTGACCAGTCTAGCTTGTTGGAACGCTCACTCATGGTTCTGAAAATCACTCCGGAGAAAATTAGGTTTGGAAATAGTTACGATTTACGTAGGTAATCTTGATTGGGCGGTAATTAACCATAAAAGAAAACAAATGTATATGTTTTCTGAGAAAAAATACGGTCAATAGCTAAGTATTTGCGATTGCTGGAGAAACTAATGCCTTAACCTGGGCAAAAACAGCCTGCCAGGAGATATCCCTCATGCATTCACTATCTAATCCTGGGCAATGTTTTCGGTAGCAAGGAGAGCAGCCAATTGCTGACTGCATCACCGAAGATTCACTGCCGTATGGCGCAGAACGAGCGGGGCTGGTTGAGCCCCACAATGAGACAATGGGGCAAGAGACCGCAGCGGCGATATGCATCGGGCCGGAGTCTGAACCTACTGCGCAACTTGCAATCTCAAACACTGGCACGAGTTCTCTCAGAGTGGTTTTGCCGACTAAATTTTTTACTGCTCGAGGCCCTGAGTAGCTTTGTATCTTCTCGGCAAACTCTTGTTCACCTTTTGCACCAAGAAGCAGGGCAGTGAAAGAAAGCTCTTGCGAAAGACGTTGAGCAAGCTGGGCGTATGCTTCTGCCTGCCAAAATCGGCTTGGCCACGTGGAGCCTAAAATAAAGGCGACATAGCTCTGCCCACCTCCATTGCCCTCTTCAATCAATTGGCGAATTTTCGTTTTTTCGGCAGGTGTGGCAGTAAGCCCGAAGTCAAGTGGGGAGAGTTCCGGCAGACCGAGCGCATCACCAAATTTTTGGAACTGAAGTGTTTTCGAGGAGAAATGCTCACTTGCGGCAATTTGTTCTGTGGCAAATAGCCAATTAAACTCCCTTGAGTTTTTTCGATGAAAGCCAATTCGACGAGGTGCGGCAGTGCTCCACGAACTGACCCCGCTTTTAAAATGGCGTTGCATGTCGAGCACGAGATCATAATTCTCGGCGCGAATCGCTCTGAGAAAGCGGCGAAACGCGGGCAAACCCTTCGGACGGTCAAAGACTTTTAAGGAATCAATCGCGGGGTGCCCCTCAAGTAGCGACCTAGAAATTGGCTCTACTGCCCAATGCAATTCAGTGTGCGGCCAGTGCCTTTTCAATCGCACCGCAAGCGGTAGAGCTCGCGCGACATCTCCAATCGCACCGAGTAGTACAATCAACACCTTTTGCGGAGCAGAGGAGTTCATTATGTTAACGAGGCTCTAAGAGGCCTTGAAGAAATCCTTGTTCGCCGGCGAGCAAAACGTCTGGATAACGAACGCGGTGCTTTCTCACTGATTTGCGCCAACGGGCTACCAGGCGATCGCGATACTTGTCTTTTTGCTGCGGGTTGAATCGTTGCGACTTATCAAAATCGATGAGGAATATCTCGTCATCATTCGTTACCAAAATGTTGCCCACGTGAAGATCTGAATGAAATACGCCCATATCGAGCATGGTTGCCGCTTGTCGCCCTGCTTTCTCGCAAAGACTTCGGGCAAGCGCGGTGCTCCCCGGTGTCCCTCGTAGCTCCTGAATAACGTGAAGCAGGTTTTCAGCAACGGGCACCTCTTCGGTCGCAACGAAGCCGCGGTAGTGTAGATCTCGGGGGCCACGGAACACTGCTGAAGCAACCGGACGGGGCACTCGCAAGCCTGCGCTTCTTAAATCAGTAAGTAGGGAGAGTTCATCAAAGGGGCGCGCATACTCCCAAGAGGTAAAGGGGTTATTGGCAAAGGTATAGCGCGTGAGAAAACGTACCATTCCTCCTCGACGACAGAGCCGAATCACCACTCGTCGTTGCGAAGGTAGTTCTTTGTTAAGCACCACTCCCCTACCGATGGTAACCACATCGTCTGGGAGCACTCGGGCATCTTGTTGCATCGCAAGCTGCCACAATTCGTTACACCAGGAGAGAAAAAGCTCCGTGCTGAGCTCGCCATCAAACTCTTGAGCAACTCGCAAAGCCCAATCGCCCTGCTCTCGCTGCACAAGCTTGGAGTTCACAGCACCCTTCTCTGGGACCATGTTATCTCGTACTGTCATCACCGCATTTTTGCTCATGACGTAGACTTCTTTGATCTGCAACTAATGGAGCTCAATTCCCACGGTTCGCTTTTCACTCGCCAACAGCTTACGAACTGCGCTTAGAACCGAGACGGGAGAGAGCTCTCGCTGACAAGCATGCGTGCCAGTAGGACAATGCTGGCCCCCGTGTCGACCACACGGTCGACAATGCAAGCCTTTTACTTCGGCAATCTGAAACGGAACTCCCCAGGGGCCAAAACCAAACCCCGGAACAGTCGCACAAAAGATAGCTACCACTGGAGTATCACAGGCCGAGGCGATATGTAAGGGGGCGCTATCGTTAGAAAGAAGCAGATCGGATTGGGAAATTATTGCGGCGGATTCAATTAAACTGGTCTTCCCGACGAGGTTCTTTATTTGAAACTCAGCAAGAGTTTCAATCTCCTCAGCGATTGCCACATCCTCCGGCCCTCCGATCAGAATCACCTGAGAACCATCTGCGATCAGTCCTCGACAAACTGCCGCAAACCCTTCAGTCGTCCACCGCTTGGTTGCCCACACGCTTCCCGGAGCTACCGCAATCGTTCTCCCTGGAGTATCGCTAAAGAATTGATTTTTTACCTGATCAATCACGCGCTGAGGAATATCTAAGCGCAGTCGCTGAGTGACCATGTCTGGCTGACGTCCAACGTTGCGCAGTATCGCAAGATTTCTCAGCACCTCGTGCTCTTGATCGGCACGGGCCACTGTCTGGCTATAGAGACGCGGAAGAGCCGCTTCAGAAAAGCCGTAGCGAATAGGAATTCGAGAGAGTGAGAGTAACACCGCCGTTCGAGACGATTTATGCAAACTAAAAGCTATGGAGTAACGCTCTGCACGAAGGCGGCGCGCCATTCGCAACAGACCTCTCACGCCAGAATCCTTCCCGCGTTTATCAAACGGGATGACTTTTTTAATCAGTGAATGAGGCTCAAGTAAGGGTGCTGCTACTGGTGTCGTGAGGAGATGAATCTCGGCTTTGGGATAGATCGAGTGCAGATTATCAATTACTGCCGTCGAAAGGATAACGTCACCAATAAACCCTGTCTGAACTAGCAGTATTTTCACGTGCGCTAAGTTTGCCTTCAATACAGGGTTCTATCGCTATTAAGCGAGTATGGACCGCAACCACTCCGCTTCCGCCTTCAAGCCCTCTTCCAGGCTTACGGTCGGCTTGTATCCGATCGCTTCTCTGGCCAGCGAGGTGTCCGCAGCAGTGTGCCGAGCGTCTCCTTTCATCCGAGGAGTGTATTCCACATTGAGCTTAGACCCAACAATACCCTCAAGCACTGACAGCATTTGATTCACGGTCACTCGAGAACCACCACCGATGTTACACACCAGACCGGGAACGGTCGCACTCGCCGCAGCTATTGTGGCCTGAACCGCGTCCTCAATGAAAGTGAAATCACGCGACTGTTCGCCATCGCCGTAAATAGTCATCTGCTCTCCAAGGAGCCCGGCTTTAATGAATCGATGAAATGCCATATCTGGTCGTTGCCGAGGGCCGTAGACCGTAAAGTATCGAACACTTGAAGTGGGGACATCAAACTCTTTGTTGTAGAGTACCATGAGGTGTTCGGCAGCTAACTTACTTACTCCGTATGGACTTATCGGAGCGGGTAACATTGTCTCTACGGTGGGCAGAGTTTCAGCGCTTCCATATACCGACGAACTAGAGGCATACACCACCTTCTTCAAACTGCCTCGAACTGCATCACCTTTGGCCGCCTCCAGCACACGCTGAGTTCCGAGAATGTTATTGCCCGTGTAGATAGAGAAATCAGCTCCCCAACTTGCGCGCACTCCGGCTTGAGCAGCTAAATGAAAAATC
>CAYGNZ010000053.1:0-12504 GCA_964351345.1 uncultured Bdellovibrionales bacterium
ATTCAGAATTGGTTCGAAGAATCGGGGCGAAAAATTAAGGTTTCACAAGCTCAGCCTTTGCGCCGAAGGATTCTCGGCTGCAAACGCTCAGAAGGGGCTTGCCGCTGGACGCCTAGCGAACTACCATGGAACGCTTGGTCGACAGCCGTGTCCGGCAGTCTAGATTTCCTTGTTCAGGATAATTTCATGTGCGTTTCCAGTGATCTACGCACAAATAACATAGAGTTTCGCTTTTGAGAATTTGGCAGGCAGCGTGGAATACGGATGGTAATTTGCACCTCTGGGGGGAGTCTCGTGAGCCTGCGATAACTCACCTCGCCTCCTTGAAGGGCAACGCAGAACAGTCTGAAGGCTCAACGGATACCTCCGGTGACCAGCAGGCTCCGACACATCCTTTTGCGATCTCCGTTGAAACTATTCAAGCGGATCTCGAAGAATTAGAGTATGAAGCGACTTCAAGTGGCACGATTAGCGTCACGCTCCCGACACTCGGCGGGATGCCCGACAGACCTCCCCGTTTTCGCAGTGATCTACTCGACACAAATGGAACAGAAACGGCTAGACTTGGACTTTGGAACGTGCCTGCTGTTGGCCTCGATACCTTGGAGGCGATTGCATTCTTAACTTCTCTGCCAAGCGAATTGCCACAAAGTTTGCGTCTGGGAGATTCAGTCTTGTTTTGGCGCGAAGCGTCGAAGTTATTGCTGGACCTTCTTACTCGCGGAAGATTTTTGCCGGGCTTGATTCACTCCGCCTCACAGTGGCGTTCCTTGTGGCATCTCCTTCCTACGGAAGATAAAGACCACGAACGACTCTCCTACCTGGCCGAGGCGATGCCTCCCGTATGTCGAGCATTTGTGCCCTACCCTGGAGCGAAAACAATTGAGCCTAGCGCCTTGTTAGAATCATTTCTCACTCAAGGTGCAGATGCGCTCATTCGCGCGTTCCTTTCACGTCACGACCTTCTCTCTGCCGTGGCTGATAAAGAGCTTCCACCGCGCTTTGCGCTTTCATCGGTCTGGCTTGCCTCGCTCACTCAACAAGACGGACTCGTGCAGGGCCCCGAATACGAGCTACTTCAGTTTGAAGAGCGATTAAAAAGTTGGGCAGGTGGTTTACTCGCGGTTGGAAAAAAACACCAACTGACCACTGTCTTCCGACTCATTCCTCCACCAGAGCAGAGTCCCTCGGGCGAAGAGAAATGGATTGTAGAATTTCTCTTACAGGCCGCTTCTAACGCCTCACAAGAGCTTCCTGCTGCGCAACTCTGGGCAGGCGATATCGGATTTTTGCAGTCTTCTGATTATTCGGCAGAAGAGCTCGAACAACGGCTTCTTCGAGACCTAGGCGATGCGTTGCATGTATTTCCACAGCTTCACCTTGCACTCGCTGATACCTTCCCCACTCACGTGGCGCTTAGTACTGAAGAAGCCTATGCCTTCCTCCGCCAAAGCGCGAAACTTCTTGAGCAACATGGATTTGTCGTCGAACTTCCCTCATGGTGGTCTCAGCCGGAAGCAGCGGTCGGTTTGGAGCTTTCAGTTCGCGGTGATGACGTTGACCTCAGCCCCGCAGGAGGTGGATTTCTTGCCGCCCAGGAACTTCTTGATTTCTCCTGGAAAGTATCGCTCGGCGATAGCGAGTTAACCCTTGATTCATTCCGTAAACTTGTGGAACAGCAAACTCCACTCGTGAGAGTAGATAATACCTGGGTAGAACTTCAACCGAACCGATTGCGTGCAACTCTTGAATTTCTCGAAAAACAAACCGAGAACTCCAAAATTCGATTTGTTGACGCATTGCGGCTCGGGCTTGGAGTTGAACACAACGAAGAGATTCTCCCTGTTACAGGCTTTCATACTTCTGGCTGGATAAAGCAGCTCTTAGAAACAGATACCCATCAATTACCGTTGCTCACCGAGCCTGAAGGATTTGTCGGTTCCCTGCGGGAGTATCAAAGAGAAGGACTCTCCTGGCTTGCATTACTCGGAAAAGTTGGCATCGGCGGCTGTCTTGCCGATGATATGGGACTGGGAAAACCCGTTCAGCTTCTCTCTTTACTCTTACACGAACGACAACTTGCAAAAGAGCAAAACGACGACTCGATCCTCGGCCCCACGCTACTTCTCGTGCCGATGTCAATTATTGCCAATTGGGAAGAAGAGGCGGCTCGATTTGCACCCTCGCTCACGGTGTACACCCATCATGGCTCCGGCAGAGAATCGGGAAGGCAATTTGTAGAAAAAGTCGCCGCTACTGATTTGGTGATTTCAACCTACAGTCTGGCGCATCGTGATTCTGAACTGATGGCATCAGTTCCGTGGCGTCGTATCGCCTTGGACGAAGCGCAAAATATTAAGAATCTGGAGGCAAAACAAACCAAAGCAGTTCGTCGACTGGCGGAGCAAACAAGCGAGCTTCCGAATCGAGAGGGCCCCTGCCAGCGTCTCGCGCTGACGGGAACTCCTCTTGAGAATCACCTGGAAGAACTTTGGTCTATTTTTGATTTTCTCAATCCAGGATTCATCGGAACGTTGAAGGATTTCCGGACCCGCTTCGTCATTCCCATCGAACGGTACCGCAAGAAAGAAGCTGCCTCCGGTTTGAACCGTTTGATTCAACCATTCGTGTTGCGACGATTAAAAACAGATCCAAAAATCGTTTCAGATCTGCCAGAAAAAATGGAGATGGAGGTCTTTACGGGCCTCAGCGACGAGCAGGCTGCACTGTATCAATCAATTGTAGAACAAATGCTCCCGCAAGTTGAGCAAGCCTCAGGCATCCATCGTAAAGGACTTGTGCTTTCAACAATCACCAAGCTGAAACAAATCTGTAATCACCCCGCACTATTTTTGAAAGATAAAAGCTCGCTGCCTGGCCGATCGGGCAAAGTGGACCGTCTTGAGCAGATCCTTGAGGTCGTACTTGCTGAAGGAGATCGCGCACTCATCTTCACTCAGTACGCGCAAATGGGTCATTTGCTACAACCGTATTTACAGGAGCGGTTTGAACAAGAAGTTCTCTTCCTTCATGGGGCGCTCCCAAAAAGGGCACGAGATAAAGTATTGCAAAAATTCCGTGACAAGAATGGGCCATCGATTTTTCTCTTGAGTTTGAAAGCCGGCGGCTTCGGACTAAACCTTACCGAGGCTAATCAGGTAATTCATTTTGATCAGTGGTGGAATCCAGCGGTTGAAGAGCAAGCAACGGATCGTGCCTACCGAATAGGTCAGAAACGAACGGTGCAAGTGCGAAAATTCGTTTGTAAGGGCACGCTTGAAGAGAAAATTCACTCAATGCTGAGCCACAAACGAGAGCTTGCGAAACAAGTAGTTGGTTCAACGAAAAACATGGTTACTCAACTCTCAATGGACGAGCTGCGTAGCCTGTTACAACTTCGCACGCCACTTTAGGAGCTACCAGTTATGGAAGAAACCCGACTACGTGCATCCGAAAGATTGAGAGTCTTGTTTAAAGGAATGATTAGCGACGAGCTTGAAAACGCGGCTACAGAGCTTATCCGAAAAAGACGAGTGCTCGATTTCCTAATTCAATCAGGGCGCGTGAGTGCAAAAGTCCACGATGAGCAGTCCAGACCAGGGCGAGTTGAAATTCTTTTTCCTCAGATTTCGGACGAAAAGTGGGATGAGCTGTTCGCCATTTTTGCGCAACAGTCATACTTCCTCGCGAAGTTTCTTATTGGCAAAGTCCCGCTCAAAACTGAAGACGTCTTCACCAGCCACGGGCTAGAACTCGTTCCCTCTTCCCTTGAGCAGATTCGAATACGTGTAAATGGCAGCGATTTGGAAACTCTTGATGCTGCCGCCACGGCCGTGGTGATTAAAATGATCGAGAAGATTGAGGCAGAGCCTTTTTCTCTCATTGTGCTTCGCGGGCGCGGGCGAGATGAAACAATTTCGGAACTGCAGAGACTTCGAACCCTACTTCGAGAGAAGAAGAACTTTAAAAGTGAAATTAGCTACCAAGATGTAAATTACGAACCTGCGCCCCCGCTCACCACCACCGTTGATAGATTTTGGACACATGGAAAAGATGTCGACGAATTAGAATACAACCTACGCGCAGACGAACTCCCCGCCTCCATACTGAAATGGCTAGATGTGATGCCTCTCAATGGCCTTGAGGAGCATGTAGATTTTTTACTTGAGGAAGCCTACGAAAAGGTTGCGCGCCTCGCACAAGGATATGGCTTAGGCCTCACGCAGAACTAGCGAGGCTTCTTGCCTATTCGCGAAGCTTGGCCATAAATCGTTTCCAAGACGCTTCGGTCTCGAACACCAAATTTAGCCGTTTGTTACCTTGGGTATCATACCGAAGACTTACTTCGTCTAGGCCCAAGAGATCGCAGACTTTGTTTCGTTGCCGCTCGAGTGCCTTGAGCGCACGAAGGTCATCTTCAGAGAGTTCCTCTTCATCTTCACTCTCCCCCTCCAGCATACGCGCTATTTTCGCCTCAAGTGCATGAACAGAGATTTCCTGCTCGGCGACTTTACTTGCGATGCGAAACTGAGTTTGAGCATCCTCAATTCGCAGCAATGCTCGACCATGACCAGCGCTTAGTCGTTTTTCGCGTAGCAATTCAATCACGCGATCATCAAGCTGCAATAAACGAAGCGCGTTAGAAATTGTTGCTCGGTTTTTACCGATCGCTTGGGCAATGTCTGTTTGATTGAGACCAAAATCCCGTTGAAGACGCGCGAAGGCTTGTGCCTCTTCAATAGGATTCAAATTCTCCCGTTGCGCATTCTCAATAATCGAAATTTGTGCCGCATCAACATCCTCTAAGGCCTGCACCGAGGCGGGAACGAACGCAAGTCCAACTAATCGTGCGGCTCGCAGCCGACGCTCACCTGCAACAAGTTCGTATTCCCAGACGCTGTCCTCTTCAGCACAAGGTCGCACAAGGATTGGTTGGAGTACTCCCCTCGCTTCAATGGAACGAGCGAGTTCCTCTAACTCAACCTCTCCATCAAGCACTCTTGTTTGAAATGGGCTGAAACGAATTCTGTCCACCGCAATGTAGACAAAGCCGCTTTCAGATGCCGGATGAGTCGCGCTACCATTTTGACTGTGGTGATCGGATGAAACCGCATCGTTTTCCGACTGGATAAAGGTAGCCTCACCTTGAAAGGGCGTGCCGAAGACACTTTCCACAGACTCTGATTCCTTGATTACATCAGTAGCGCGAGCGCCTAAGGCACTCTCTCCGCGTATCGGCATATGAAGAACATTATCAGGTTTCGTTGAGGACATTATTTTCCCAAGTCTTACTCATTAGCGCTTGAACAGGGAGCAATCCCGCTCAACGCTTGGTTACTTTAAGTTGCTTGAAATTATGCTATGGCCGCTTGGCGTTTGTAAACACCCGTCCTCAACCTCAAAAGACGAAAACGTCTAGAATCACTCGATTCGACGTCTTTTGGCCAGTTTCTAACATTTGCCGCTATGTTTTCTCTGTAGAGTCTTCAGAACTTTTCAGGTACCAGCGAACGAAAGTCGAGTTTTTTCGTCGGCATTTATTTTGCAGCTAGTGCATTGTTGTTGTTTGCTACCAGCTCCCCGAGAAGTATTGTGATTCAAAAAAAGACTGACCCTTTTGCCCTTTGCGGCGATTCGTATTCTATCGACTCCATTGAAAATGATTGTTTTGGCGAAGATTGGCCCTACTCAGAGGTGGCCGAGTTTTTCTCCGTAACCACCTCCCTCGCTGCTCCGGCAGAACTGGAGTTACCACCTGCAACCTCAGGACGTGTGCCGGCTGAGGTACCGGTAGTGCGAATCGTCGAAGAGTTTCGACCGAAGTATGAGCTTTGCGTGCTTGAACCTCAGGTTGTTGAGTTAAAAAAAGCTCACTCTCGAATATACAAGACAATTCGCTCAATGCTGCTTGCGTTTATCGTCGGAATAATCGCGTCCCTACTAATTGCTCAGAATGCAGCAAATAGAATGGTTCAGGCGCTCGATAAAGATTTTAACACTCGTCCGCAAATTCAACTGCGTGAAAATATCGTTGCGAATCTGGACGGAGAAACTCTTGCGAAAAAATTGGGCACGCATACTCTTGATTCTCCACTTGGTGCAATGCTGCTTAAAGAAGCAAGCAAGCGAAAAGATGAGCGACTCTCAAAGGTGCTCGCCGCACTCACTGACTCATCGAGTCGACGTACCCGCGTTGCGGCGCTTCGCGCACTGAGCAGCCCCTTTCATCTGGCTCAAGATGCTTCAATTCGAGCGATTCTTGATCGCATGCAATGGGATAAAGATCTGCTCGTGAGGGGATATGCCGCAAAGATACTTGCTCGAAGCGGAAACGAGGACGCGATCACTTTACTGAGACAGCAGCTAAAGCGAGAACGAAGTTCTTTAATTGCCGCGATATTGATTCGAGAGCTTGAAAAGGCGAAGCTGACACTCGATTCGCGTAGCCCTGTGCAATAAGGTCCTCAGGCTTATTCAAATAACTTCTTGAATTCCGCCAGCCCTTCTTTTTCGAAATCCTCTACTGGAACAAAGCGAAGGGATGCCGAATTAATGCAGTAGCGCAAACCTGTCGGCGCTGGGCCGTCGGAAAAAACGTGCCCAAGATGAGAATCCGCGCTTACCGAGCGAACCTCCGTGCGAACCATTCCTAAACTTGAGTCCTTAATTTCCTTTATTTCTTCAGCCTCAATAGGTCGAGTGAAACTCGGCCAACCTGTGCCTGAGTCAAACTTGTCCTTTGAACTAAAGAGCGGCTTTCCGGAAACGACATCAAGATAGATACCAGCTTTTTTGTTGTCCCAATATTCGTTACGAAATGGTGGCTCCGTGCCATCTTCTTGGGTTACTCGATATTGGATTGGAGTTAGTTTCTCTTCCAAGGTTTCCTTGCTCCATTTTTTCTCAGTTGCGCGCTTGGCTTCTTCAGCAAGACTCGTTTGCGTCGTGCACACATTAGCAAGCACGGTCGATAAAACGAAACTGCTTACAAAAAAAAATGATCTCTTCATTTGTTGTTCACACTCGGTACGAGCATACCATTTGCACTTAGCTTCGCCCCGGCAAAAGCGCTGAGAAAAAACGTGGCTCCTGGCACTACTAACCAGAACAGTGCGATGAACAAGAGCGTTCTCTTTGAGGGACGTTCTATGTGGACGCTTTTTTGTTTGATTCCATTCATTGTATTACTCACTCCCAATTACGGATCCCCGCTTGGGAACTCTTTGCTTCAATTCTCTGATCACGTTCCCTTAGATAGACGCTTCTTTAAACTAGTGCTTACTAATTTCACTACTTGTTTAGATGTCTCAAACAGCAGAAGCAGAGCAGGGGGCGTAAGTTGCTGTATCTACGAGGTTTTTCTTGCCTGTGTCTTTTCACACCGACTAGGTACTGCCGTGACATTCCTAAGTTGTTTCAGAGTTGCTAAGAGAATCGTTTCAGTTGTTGTTGGACCAATTTTGTCAGAGTCGAAGGAGATTTTATGAGAACACCAAGTATTTTTCTTGCAGCAGTATTCAGCCTCTCAGTTCTACCCCTGCAAGCCCATGCCGATACGTACAAGATAGATGATGCGCATACGAAAGTTGGTTTCTCTGTTCGACACCTCGGGATCAGTAACGTGCACGGAAAATTCACCGAACTTGAGGGAAGCATCGATTTTGATAAAGCCGCGATCGCTGACTCAAGCGTGCAAGCAACTATCGGTGTAAAAAGCATCGATACCGATAATCAGAAACGAGACGATCATCTTCGCTCCCCTGATTTTTTTGAAGTAAGCAAACACCCAAGCATCACTTTTCAATCCAAAAAAATAACTGATATTCAAGGCGACAAGTTTACCATCGTGGGCGATCTTGAAATCAACGGCGTGAAAAAGGAAGTCGAACTCGCCACCACTTTTGAAGGAGCCGTCACCGACCCTTGGGGCAATGACCGTGTCGGATTCAGCGCAAGCACCACAATCAACCGCAAAGACTTCGGACTAAGCTGGAACAAACTACTAGAAACCGGCGGCCTGGTCGTAGGAGAAGAGGTAAAAATCAACCTCGAAGTAGAAGGAATTAAACAAAAATAAGAAACACTTGTTCTCTGAAAATTTTTCCATCTCAGCAAAAAGAGCGAGGAGGGAAAATGCCCGCAGCGAACATCCGCAGCGCTCTAACTAAGCGCTCAATCTAAAAGACGTACTGTGCGAGGACCGAGAGCGGAGGGTATTTTCCCTCCTCGCTCGTCCTACGCCACGGTCAAAAGGAACGCCGGTAGACACCGGGCAATCGCCTACAACTTCTTATTATCAAGCCGGTAAATTGCCTGCACTGTCCCCGACACCAATGGCCGCCAAGTCGCCTGCACATTGGCAATCGGCTGACAGGCTGCGCAATACACTCTCTCACCAGCGGCAAGCTTCTCCGCGGCACCAAGCACTTCCTCAGTTTTTAGTTCCCGATGACAATGAGTACACAGAGCGGGTCTCGTTTTTTCGAGTTTCATCAGACACTCCCTATAGTATCTCCTGCTTCCGTAGCAGGACGTACTGTAAAGACATGCAATCTCTATGCGAGAGCTAAGAGTCTGTAATTAAGGACTTTTCTCAGCGGCTCTGTCGTAAAGCGAGTCGTTTCTACCGAGGAAATGTAGAAAAAAACGTCGTTTCTCCTAGGCCTCTTCCTCCGCCTCCGAACTCTCAAAGACAATCGGTCGATTCTTATCACCCGCCAGATACAGAGAGCGTGATGGAAAGGCAAACTCGATTCCCTCTTCGTTGAAGCGACGAAGAATTTGGAAATTCAGCTTTTGGCTCATTTCGCAGTATGCCCACCAGTCGGGTGGATGGTACCAGTAAATCGCGAATATATTGAGCGAGGAATCATTGAAATCATTGAAGAACACCCGTGGTGGCATTTCGGGATCCAGTCCCTCGTGATCCTCAAGCGCTTCCTTCACAATGCTCAAGGCGACTTCGAGTTTCTCGGGAGGTGTATCGTAGGTCACCCCAAGATTCATTATTCGGCGAATGCTTTTTCGCCGTCCCACGTTGGTAATAATCTTATTGGCGAGATCGCCGTTCGGAATTGAGACAAGGTTTCCCTCCAACGTGCGGATTCTCGTCGAACGAAAACCGACCTCTTCCACAGGTCCATCAACTCCATCCACTTGCACTCGATCGCCTAGCTCAAAAGGTTTGTCGCCAAGAATGAGCAGGGAGCCAAAGAAATGCTTGATAGTATCTTGTGCTGCCAAGGCAACGGCCAAACCACCAACACCAAGTCCCGCAAGAATCGACGTTAAAGGTTTGTCACTGAGGATCGTGCCAAGCTGGAGAAAGGTGAATACGACAATGGTAACGCGAAGACTCTTTCGAACAAGAGGCGCGAGCATGTCGTCCATCTTGGTCGCGGTTCGTTCCGAGCGTCCCTTGATCCAGACGTCAATAATCTCCATCGCCTCCCAAAGCGCGTAGGCGATGGCCACGACGATAAAACAGGATGTGGCGGTGTCTGTCACTTCAGCGATAGTTTCAGAAACCACCAGCAGCGTTCCGGCAAATTTCAAGCCGAATTCCATTGCTCGAGATAAAGCATGGTAGAGCGCTTCGCGAATAGGAAACTCTCGAGCCTCGGCTTTTTTACCGAGTCGCTCAAACGCCATCCGCATAATTTTGCCAATAGCCATCGCCGCAAGCACGATTACGAAAAACGCGGCGACTCTCCACAGGGCCATACCCGCGATGGTCATTCCAGTTATTTCATCTATAAGCGGCTGTATTTCTTTCATGAGCTTCCTAAGTAAGTCGAAAACGGTAACGCTGAGCTTAGAATGCTTAATATCGTCTGAGGCTTGTGCTGGCAAATCGATGAGAAACAGCATTTCTTACTCGCAAAAGAACTCATTAAACATCTGACTGCTGTCCGAGCCGCTTACGCTTGGAATCAGCGCGGGAGTAGTTTAGAATTCCACCTCCGTTAACCTCGAACACTCCTAGGAGTACTATGCCTTCCTTGATCACTCTCGCCCGACTCCTCAGTTTTTCCTGCTGCGCGATTCTTCTCGTTGCCTGCTCTCCCCAACAGATGTTTGGCGGACCAGCAAAGAAGAAAGCAGAAGTCGCCATTGTTCGCGGCTGGGGAGTGCAGCTCTTGAGTGTGAATAATATCTCTGTGGGCGTGAATAGTGCCGGAGTCGTGATTCTTCCGGGAGCGAATCGTTTCATCATCTCCCCAGATGCTTCAAATTATCATGACGTAAAAGACAGTTCGGTAACGTTTCAACTCGACATGCAGGCAAAGGCTGGCGTTTAATACGCAATCACGAGTAAGCGAGGGTCAAGTCGAATTTGTGCTTTTCCACTCAATCCAAACACCGGTGACCCGATCTTCGAGCAAGCTGCTGGCTGTGCGACCAAGTAGTCAACATCAAACCATCTAGCTGCCTAAGGGAACGAGTCGAATGAAGTTGTTTTCCTGGAACGTCAATGGGCTACGAGCAGTCTATAAGAAAGGCTTTGCAGAATTTATTGCTCGCGAGTCTTTTGAGGTACTCTGTTTACAAGAAATAAAAATTCAAGCGGACCAACTCGTTGAAGAACTTGCCCCCCCGCCACACCTTATCCGGCACTGCACCTACGCCGAGAAAAAAGGTTACTCTGGTGTTGCTACCTACATTGATTCGTCGCTGAAATGTAATGAAGAAAGCATTGCACGCGGGGTGGGGACTTCACTCGACCACGAGGGGCGCTTTCTTATTACAGAGATTGAAGACATTTTACTCTACAATCTCTACATTCCTTCTGGAACGACAGGCGAGCTACGTCAGACTGCGAAATATGGGTTTCTTGATCAATTCCTTGAGCATCTCCAGGGATTGCCCAAAGCAGCTCGCGACCGAATAGTTCTTTGCGGTGACTTCAATATTTGCCACAAAGCAATAGACATTCACCATCCCGAGACTGCAAGCAAAAGAGAACTCTCGGGCTTCCTTCCTGATGAAAGAAAGTGGATGGATAGACTCGTTGAAGCAGGCTTTGTCGATAGCTTCCGCAGAGTCCACCCGGACGCGCGCGACCAATACAGTTGGTGGTCGTACAGAGCGGGTTCCCGGGGGAAAAATCTGGGCTGGCGAATTGACTATTTTTTTGTCGCAGAGGCGCTACAAGAACGAATTAAAGACGCGGGGATACTGAGTGACGTGATGGGCTCGGACCATTGCCCGATTTTTCTTGAATTGGAATAAGTTTGATTCGCTATGCTGCTCTGCAATAAGCATTTATAAGTCGTAGTTCAGTATTTTTCTGCCATGACGACACTTCAAAATCTTCGCCAACGCCATCCTCGATTTCACTATCGTGATTTTTCATTGGAAATGGTTCCGGCCGCTTCCCTAAATCAAGGTGGAGATACGACGCTTGGACTGGCGGCACGAGTTCGTTTCGACTTCTTCCTAGAGCCAGACATTGTCTTTGCGCCTGAGGTCACCTTCCCAGTCGCAGAGGGTGTCGAACTTTCAGAACTCAAGGAGCTTGCGTTTCAACTAGGGCTGGTTGAAATGATAAGTTACTGGAAGTGTGCCTGTGCGCCAGAGATACATATCTCTGCTTCCCCGATGAATCCGAGTAGCGTGCAGTGGTGGAAAGACTTATTTCTACATGGACTGGGGGAATTTTATTGGCAGAATCAGATCGATTTCTCGCACGCTGATTTTTTTGAGCTCATCGCTCAACATCCTCGTCAGGAACCACAACTCTTCATGAGGAATAAGACAGATCGCGACCTTATCCTCGTTGGTGGCGGGAAAGACTCCTCTCTCACCTTGGAATTACTTTCGAACAAAAAGGCAACGAGCAGAGTGATGGCGTTAAACCCGACTAGGTCATCTCTTGATTCTGCAAGAATTGCTGGCTTTGCGCGCCCACTCCTGGTGAGTAGAAGAATCGACCCATTACTGCTCTCCCTGAACCAAAAGGGCTATCTGAATGGGCACACTCCGTTTTCTGCCTATCTAGCCTTTCTTAGCACGCTTGTCGCCGCGGCAAATAATTTCTCCAGAGTGATCGTTTCAAATGAGGCAAGTGCTGATGAGGCAAATCTCCATATTGCCGGTATGCCGATTAATCATCAGTATTCGAAATCCTTTCGATTCGAGAGATTGTTTCGAGACTACGCGAAACGGTATCTCACTCCGAATATCGAATACTACAGTGTACTTCGTCCCCTTCATGATATTCAGATCAGCATGCTCTTTAGTCGATACGAACGACAGCTTCGCTCGTTTAGAAGTTGCAACGTAAATCAACGCAAAGACTCCTGGTGCACGAAATGCCCCAAATGCGCTTTTGTGTTTCTCACGCTCGCTCCCTTCCTCAATGCTCAAAAAATGATTGAAATATTTGGTTTGAATTTCTTTCTTATCAAAGAAATCCAAGAAAATATTCGAGACCTCATTGGAAAAGGAGAAGGAAAGCCTTTTGAGTGTCTGATGATCGACAAATTGGTCGAGTATAAAACT
>CAYGNZ010000054.1:0-2806 GCA_964351345.1 uncultured Bdellovibrionales bacterium
AGCGATTCATCCCGGTTATGGGTTTCTTTCAGAGCGCGCGGAGCTTCGCGAGGCAGCAGAGAAAGCGGGGATAGTATTTGTCGGTCCCTCAACTGAAACGCTCGAAGTTGCAGGTGATAAAGTACAGACCCGTGCACTTGCAGAGTCTTTAAACGTGCCCATTATCGCGGGAAGTGAGGACATCAACGAGCTTAAAGATGCCCAAGAGTTTGCGGAGTCTTGTGGCTACCCCGTGATTGTGAAAGCAGCCCACGGGGGTGGGGGTCGAGGAATGCGAGTGGTGCATTCAGCAAGTGAGCTTGCCTCCTCGCTTGAAGCTGCCCAAAGTGAAGCCTTAGCCGCCTTTGGTCGCTCCGAGGTTTTTATTGAAAAATACGTCTCACGGCCCAAGCACGTTGAAGTGCAGTTGCTTGGAGATGGGTCAGGTGCGGTGGTGCATCTGTACGAGCGCGACTGCTCTTTGCAGCGTCGACACCAGAAAGTAATTGAATACGCTCCCGCCTTTGGCTTGAAATCGGAGACCAGAGATGTGCTCCATCGCTACGCCCTTGAGCTTGGCCAAGCGTTACGCCTGAAAGCGGCAGCAACCGCAGAGTTTTTAGTGGATGAAAACGAAAATGTTTATTTCATTGAAATCAATCCGCGTATTCAGGTCGAGCATACCGTCACTGAAGAGATAACGGGAGTTGATTTGGTACAAAGCCAGCTCCTTATCGCTTCTGGCAAGAGTTTACACGAGCTCGGGCTTGAGCAATCACAGATTGCGCTCCGAGGGAGTGCCATTCAGTGCCGCATCACCACAGAAAACCCGGCTCAGAATTTCATGCCGGACTACGGCAAGCTGCTCGCGTATCGATCCGCTTCTGGTTTTGGCATCCGACTTGATGCGGGATCGGCCTTCGCGGGGGCGGTGATTACACCATTTTATGACTCCATGCTGGTGAAGGTAACTGCGAGAGGAAGAAACATCCGCGAAACCTCAAGACGAATGATACGAGCGCTTCGAGAATTTCGAATCCGAGGCGTGAGCACAAATATTGCGTTTCTAGAGAATCTTCTCAAACACGAGAGCCTGCTTGATGGAAGCAGCCGAACAAGTTTTCTCGAAGAGTATCCAGAAGTTTTTGTCATTCCAAAACGTCGAGATCGCGCAAACCGCTTACTGCGATTTATCTCAGAAGTGAGTATCAACGGTCATGAATTGATGCCCGGTATTGCGCGACCCAAACGCATCCGGGAGATCTCGGACACTGAGATTCCATACGCAAGCCAATCAAGAACTGCAAAAGCGGAACAGATCATTCCGCGAGGTTGGAAAAATGAATTCACGGACCTTGGCAAAGCCGCTTTTCTTAAAAAGATTCGCGAAGAGCAACGCTTACTAATCACTGATACCACCTTCCGTGATGCGCATCAGTCGCTGCTTGCAACAAGAATGCGTACACGAGATATGCTTTATGTTGCACGACCCCTTGCGCTTTCCGCGCCGGAGCTCTTTAGCTTGGAGATGTGGGGAGGGGCTACTTTTGATGTGATGCTGAGATTTCTTCGTGAGGACCCTTGGCAGCGAGTGGCCAAACTCCGGGAAGAGATACCGAACATACTATTTCAAATGCTCCTTCGCGGCGCGAACGGCGTAGGCTACACCAGTTACCCGGACAATGTGGTGCGAGAGTTTATCCGGGAGAGTAATGCTGCGGGTATTGATATTTTCCGAATATTTGACTCGCTCAATAATCCAAACCGCATGAGGAATGCGATTGAGGCGGTGCAGAGTGTCGATGGCATCGCCGAGGTGTGCGTGTGCTATACCGGAGACTTGCTGAGTGAAGAGCGGGCGCAGCAAGCAGGGGAGCCCTCGAAGTTTACTATTGAGTACTACACCTCGCTTGCCAAAGAGCTTGCCAAGATGGGCGCAGACATTATCGCGGTGAAGGATATGGCGGGATTGTTGCGTCCTCCTGCGGCGCGAGTGCTCGTTGCGGCATTGCGTAATGCCGTCGATCTACCACTTCATCTCCATACGCATGACACCGCTGGTGTTCAATCGGCTACGTATTCAGAAGCGGCGGAGGCAGGAGTTGATATTGTTGATTGCGCGTTTTCGGCAATGTCTGGCGTGACCAGCCAACCGAGTCTTGAGGAACTTGTTGGTTCCTTAGCCGGCAAAGAGCGCGATACGGGCCTTAGCTTAGAAACGCTCACGCCGTTTAGCGTGTATTGGGAGAATATTCGAAGTGTCTATGCTCCATTTGAGAGCGATCTGCGAGCGCCGACCGCCGAGGTCTACCAAAACGAAATACCAGGAGGTCAGTATTCAAACTTTCGGCCTCAGGCGGAGTCGCTGGGACTAGGGGACCGTTGGCATGAGCTAAAACAAGCATATACTGCGGTGAACAAATTACTCGGTGGGATTGTAAAAGTCACACCAAGCTCAAAAGTCGTCGGCGATTTCGCGCTTTTCCTCGTAGCCAATAATTTAACTATCGAGGATGTGGTGCAACGAGCAGAGTCACTGGATTTTCCTGCGAGCGTCGTCTCGTTTTTTCAAGGGGAAATTGGCACACCGCATGGCGGGTTTCCCGAGCCTCTTCGCACGCAAATTCTGCGTGGCAAGGAGCGATTTACTGCACCCGTGAGCGAACGGCTTGCACCTGCTGACCTAGAATCGGCAACTGAAAATGCGGCTGCCTTACTTGGACATTCCGCGAGTGTACGAGACGGGCTGAGTTCTGTGTTGTATCCACATGTATTCAAGCAGTTCGCTCAAGCCCGTCATGACTATGGAGATGTTTCTCTGCTACCG
>CAYGNZ010000054.1:2816-3725 GCA_964351345.1 uncultured Bdellovibrionales bacterium
GGCTGTTTATCTCTTTGATTGCGATTAGCGAGGCCGGAGAGAATGGGGAACGTACCGTTTTCTTTGAACTAAACGGGCAGCCGAGAAGCATTGTGGTCCGCGACCGTTCGATCGCGCCAAGAGATACGGGCAACGAAAAAGCAGATCCGCTTAATAGTAAACAAGTGGGGGCGCAGTTATCTGGAGTATTGGTTGATACTGAAGTTGCCGTGGGGCAGTCGGTGAAAAAAGATGATCCTTTGTTTACGCTCGAAGCAATGAAGATGCAGACCGTGGTTCGTTCCCCGATTGAGGGGGTGGTGAAGCGAATTGCGATGGAACTCAGTTCGCGAATCGAAGTTGGCGACCTCATTGTAGAGTTCGAATAAACTACCAGCGACAGGCTTGGCGTAGCAGCGTTTTAGCGGCCTGCTGTGGTTTCTCTGTGGAAGAGTTGTTGGCGAAAACGCAACAGGCTGATCGTAAGAGCAAGGCGAAGGGGAGCGCTAGGCGGAGCGTAACATATTGTGCGCTGGTGCCGTGCTTGCGCCAGTATCGTAGTAGGTTCTCATACCAAATTTCGATAAATCTTGAGCGCGGGAGGCTTTCTAGTGAGTAACCTCCTTCGTGCACGACTCGTGCAGAGTCGAGTACTGCGGCAAGAAACCCGTGCTCGCGTACGCGTTTGCAAAAATCGACATCCTCAAACCACGCGGGCCAAAACTCTTGATCAAATCCGTTGACGGCTTCAAACACTGAGCGTCGGATCATCATCGCCGCACCGGCCGGTTGTTCAACGGTTAGCGGTTGACTCGGTGTGTGGTGAGGTTGTTTCGCTGATGGCGTACGGCGTTCGAAATAATTCTCAATGCGGAGATCCCCTCGTAAATGATAACGGGCGGTCCAGGGATTATTTGGCCAAATTCTGTG
>CAYGNZ010000054.1:3735-9030 GCA_964351345.1 uncultured Bdellovibrionales bacterium
AAGAAAAAATAATTCCGCTAAGACCGAGCCAATAGTGGGGAAACTTCGAGCGAGAAAACCGTGCTGCACACTAGCGTCCGCATTACAAAGCACGGGGGCGACTACTCCCAGTTCTGGGTAGCTACCCAAAGCCTGAAGTAATTCCGTGACCGCCTCTGCCTCAAGCTCAACATCTGGATTGAGAATGAGGAACGCATCGGCATTACTCTCTTTTGCCGCAAAATTAATTGCGCCGGCAAAACCTAGATTGCTCGACTGTTTTAAAAGCGCAAACCGGCTGGAGTCAGGTAAGCCATCCGCACTTCGGTCACTTGAGTGGTTATCCACGATGCTTCCAGTTAATTCTATCTCTGGAGCGAGTTTGCTTGCTGCCTCCTCCAGTTTCGCGAGGCATGTTTTGAGCCGATTCGCGGAATTGTAGTTCACCACAATGGCGTGGACTGAGGAAAGCGAATTGGGAGTAGGGAGGCCAAGCGCTGGTTCGGAAAAGGCTTGATTCTGAAAGTACTGACGAATTTGCCAGGATGGTATTCTCTCGCGTTGCTTCAACCACTTCCTCTTTTTGAATGACTGAGGAAGGAGCGTTACTGCTTCTTGAATACCAGAAAATGAACTTCGTTCTATGGTGCAGGATGCGCCGAGCACTAAGAGATTTCTCCAGCTTGATGCTGCCACACAGTGGAGAAGTTGCAGAGGGTGAAAATGTATCTCCTGTAAGAGAAATCGATTCCGCACACTCCAAGCGTTAATTTGCTGGGGGAGTAGTTTTCTACGCTCAGGGGTCACTCGACGAACATGAAAGCCGAGTGCTGAGGGCTCATACCGCGTCTTCCAACCTAAACGAGTACTCCTCCACGCGAGTTCTGCATCCTCGCGATAGGCAAAAAAAGAATCATCGAATAACTCGGTGTAGACGTCGTCTCGCGAGTAAGCGATATCCTGAATACAAGAAGTTTTTATTAGTAAACAAGCACCTGTCCCGCCAATAAGATACGCGGGGGTGTCGTACTGTCCGCAGTCGACTCTGTCGGCTCCGCGATCAAAGTGTCGTAGCGCCGGAGTGAAGTAAATTCCGCTGCTGTCGATTTGCGCAGGTTCGAGAGCCTGAAGGTCTGGATCACAGCGTAGTAATTTTGGAGCCGCGAAGCCTGCAACGGAATCATTTTCTATACTCTGCACGAGTTTATGCACTGCATCAGAGGCGAGTACGAGATCTGGATTTAGCACCAGCACATACTTTGCACTTTGCTCAAGGGCGTAGGAGACGCCTTGATTGTGTGCCGCAGAAAAGCCTAAATTTTCAGTGTTCGCATGGAGAATGACCGAGGGGTCAAAATGTTCTTTGATGCGAGTGAGGGTGAAATCACTCGACGCGTTGTCAGTGACGACTACCTGGATGTCGCTGGTTTTTGCAAAACCCCTTTGCTCAAACGCTGCAGTGAGACAGGGGATAATCGTCGACTCATTGTTAAACGTAACAATGTGAACGACAACTTGTGGGGAGCTTGCTGCGGCCATCGCAACAGCTTTTATCCCGCTCCCGCACAGGTGGTGCGAAGGCAAAGAGAGGTTTGTTCAACGAGTTTGCTTGCTTGGTAAAAACCTTTCAGCGGGTAAGGGCTGCCTTTGACTGTCCACGGGCTGACCGCTTGCGTTTCAAGTTCTTCGCGAGAAGATATTCTTAAGGCGTAGGTTTTCCCGGCGGAGCCTGTAAGTGGCGCGATATCCAACGCGTGCCAATCGTTGTTTTTTAAGTCCTTCGCGGCAAGCTTTTCTGAGGCGAGAAGTTTCATTGCATCATGCCGCACCGAGCCATTTGAGGCAGACTGTACTTCATAGAGCTGCAAATTGATTTCTTCAGGAATGCTGCGATTGTGCGTTGCGAGTCGACACTCGACTCGAGTGAGTCCGTTTATGCGGCACACGAAATGTTGTTCGATTTCTTTTGAAGCACATATCACTCGGTCTGCCGAGTCCGGGAAGTCGTAGGAGACGTCTGTTTCCTTCAGTCGCTTTGTTTCTGGCTTCACCAAAAAATCCAGCAAGGGTCGAACTGCTCGGTCCCAGGAGAATACCTCTTCAGCGAGTTTCCGGGCATTGCGAGATTTCTCGATTATCAATTGAGGATTGTTAAAAATCTCTTCAAAAATAGCGTCGAGCGCTTCAGTATCACCCGGTGCCACGCACCAACCAGCATCGTATTTCTTAATCAGCAGGGCGAGATCAGCAAAGTCGTTATAGATAACGGGAACGCCAGCCCACAAGTAGGTCGTCGAGCGAATGGTTACCGCAAGTTCTCGCTCCAAATTCCATTCCATCAGATCAATGGCAATATCCACTTCGCTCAATGTTTTCTTGAACTCGGTGTAGGGAAGCATTGGTTTGACCTCAACGCTTGGGTGTGAGGAGAGTTCTTCAAACAGTTTGGCGTAGACTCCTTCCTTGATCTTGTAGTTCGGGTGAGTGCCGCCGATCAGGGTGAGCTTACCCTTTTGTTGTTTACTGATACTGTCGCGCACGGCGCGTAGTCCTGCCGCTGGGTTTTGCCAAGGCAGAAAAACTCCGCCGAAAACAAAGTGCGGATACTCTTTCGAGTTCTCCTCGCGAACTGGGGGAAGGGCTGGGTCAAGCGGCATCACCACCTTGATAATCTTAGACTCAGGCCGCTCGATACCTGCGCGCAGTAGGAATGAGAGAAAATAAAGTCTCTGCTTTTCTCCGGAAACGATAAAATAATCGGCGTTCGAAATTGCAGCGAGCTTTCCAAGAGTGGCACCGATTTGATTGCTTGAGCCTTGGTAGTGGCGCTCAAGCATATGAGGACCGGCAAGATCAATGATCAACGTTTGACTTGGCTTCGTGGCAAGCGTCATCGCAGGCCAATGACCGCAGATCACTACATCAGGACCGATTTCTGAGAGTATGGCGTTCTGGTTTGAGGCATCAAAGGTGAGCGCTGATAATTCTGCGATTTCCGCCTGGAGCGAGCTGGGCAGTGAACTCAGGTCTTTTGCCTTCTTCATGCCTTCAAGGGCAGAGGTTGGAACAGACACGACAACTTCGTGGCCCTGCTGCCGTAAGCCCTGAATCAAGCCAAAAGTACGCAAGGCTGTACCGCTGGTCGGTAAGCCCTCCAGTGGAATCATGTCAGTGGTAAAAACTAGGATTTTCATTCGCTGGGAATTAGCATGTTTGTTCACTCAATCGCAATTTATCTCAGATGTATGCTCAATCAAGGAAGTTGAGTCGCCAACATAGCGACGGCAAAATTGATACAAGTCCGTCAATCTAAGGTGGACTAGATGCCGCATAAATCGCAGTAGTTTGCTGTGGGTTAGTTGTGGAAAGAACTACCCGTTCCACGAACGTTACCTAGTCCTTTAAAATTACAATGAAAATTGGGCTCCATTCCTTCCACAGCAGGGCTCGAATTCCCTCGCCAAAACATTAGCAATTATTTAGGTGCGCTGTTATGATTCCGCACTCCGTTCAGGCGAGTTAAAGCAAGTCCGAAGCGGCGTTTGTCCCTCGTGACACGAGTATAGGTACTCCTTCATGGATAGTTCCTATTGGGGGAATTCCAAGAGACGTCGTTCCCTGGCGCGCTTTCAATTCGAAGCAAATGTCGCCCATGTGGGCAGGCAGAGGGCGCTCGCTGAGCGACGAAATTCGCGGAGTGAGAACAATAAAAATTACTACACTGCACGAGTGCGATGAGTCGTGCGTAAAAGATTGCGAAGGGGCACACAAATTTTAGATGAGAGTTCTGCTGTTTAGTAATGATTTGATGCCCTTTGGAAGTTTGCCAACAAGTGGAGGAGGCCTTCGTTGTTGGCAATTAATGAAGGGTCTTGAGGCACACGGAGTAGAAGTGCTTGCCTCAATGCCTGGTTTTACCTATCTCGCGGAGAAGCATTACGAGCAGATTCCCGAGCCTCAGCGTGAGTTGCTTTGGCGTTGGGAAACCCAGGACGAGATTCTGCGCAGAACCAAACCTGACGCGGTGCTTTTTGCCTCCAATTGGGATCATTACGGCCTGGCAAAAAAACCAGACTGCCCCCTGATTATCGACCTCCACGGCTCTCGATTAATTGAAACAAGCATGTGGGATGATCCAGTTGACACGGATCGAAAGGTGAAAATTTTCGGCACCGCGGATTGTCTACTGTGTGCGGGCAAGCGGCAACGCAGCTATTTTTATGGCTGGTTGATGCAAGCAGGACGGGTGCCAGAGTCGCAGCATTTTATTCGCTACATCCCAGTCTCTCTATCCTCTCAAACGCCAAGTCACGATTATCCTGAAGCAGAAAACCCTCATGCCCCCTTGTTTGTTAGCGGCGGAGGGTGGTTCCCCTGGCAAAACCAAGCGAAAACCATTTTCCACATTTGTAAAGAGATTCAAGCACGTGATGCGGGAACGATCGAAATTTTTGGCACACCTCACGAAACACAAGGCCTCTCCGCTGAAGAGCGATTTATCCGAGATGTCTATGCTCAAGTGAAGGCGCAGTCCGAGGAAAGCAATCGAATCAATGTAAATGGCTACATTGGACGAGACCAACTGCTCAATATTTATCGTCGAGCGAGTGTGGCGGTTGAGGCGATGCAGTATAATCTGGAGCGAGAACTCGCGTTTACCACACGAACTATCGAATACCTTTGGTGTGGTTTGCCGGTGTTGTACAACAACTTCGGTGAGGTAGGTGAACACATCGCAGAGTATGACGCAGGGTGGACTGTTGATGCTGATGATGAGGAGAGTATCGCAATTGCTGTACGCGAGATATTTGAAAACCCCCAGCTCGTGAAACAAAAAGGCGAGAATGCTCAACGTCTCGTTCGAGATCGCTTTGCATGGGATAAAACAATACTTCCGCTGCTAGACTTCCTACAAAATCCTGTTCGTGCCGCAGAAGTACAACCCGCCCTTGGTCCGGTGAGTGCTCGCGCTTCCTTTCTTGCCCCTGGCGGACCCTCCGTTGATGTGCCGGTATCTTTAAAAAGCTCACGTTTTACACAACGCTTCATTGTGCCTGCTGAAAATATCTCAGTCCTAGAGGTGCCCGTTGCCCTACGGAAGCTTGAGGACCGGCAAAATATCGCAAGCGTGTCCTTAACCGTGCGAAACAAGGCTGGAAAGAAAATCGCGAAAAAAGCGTTTCCAGGCTCTGAGATCCCACTGAACGGAAATTTGCAGATCCCCTTGCCTGTCTATGCGAGGCCAAACGGGGGGGATGAGCTTTCAATTGAGTTGCAATGCCAAGCGGCCAAAGGAGTAAAAGATGAGCAATCACT
>CAYGNZ010000054.1:9040-12446 GCA_964351345.1 uncultured Bdellovibrionales bacterium
CGGATTACTTGATTGCGGGTATCCGTTTGTCGCAGGGAGTGACTCCGAGATTCTGGGCAAAACCTTACTCGGGCATGATACCGTGGTGAAGGCAATTGCGATCCGTTTTTATCCTGGGGCGGGGCGGTTTTATCGGCTGAAGTCAATGTATCAGCGAGCGAGTCTGATGATGAAAAATGGTGAGTGGGATCGCATTTGGCGGGCGGGTGCTCGCCGGGTCCCCTTGGTGGTCCATAGAGTAAAACAAATGGCATTACGTTAGAGAGGTCCAATGGCACAGGCGAGTATGACCAAGCAGCAGGAACGTGAAGAGATGGAGAGTGAAAATCCCTCAAGCAGCGCCGCTCGCGTCGAGGGCACGGGCAAGGAAAATGAAATTTACACCAGCCGATTTTCCTCCGATCAGGAACGGACCCGGTCGTCGGTGTGGAAAATTTTAGTCGAGCAGTTCTTTCAGCCGTATGTTGCGCAGAATGCGGTTGTGGTTGACGTTGGTGCAGGAGATGGACTGTTTATCACCCAAATCAAGGCCCGTCGTCGTATTGCAGTCGATCTTAGTGAACACGTACAACACTTGCGTGAGAAAGATGTCGAAGTGCTGCAAGTGCCTGCTACCGAGTATGCAGACCTCCTTGAGGAAAAGGCAGATGTCGTGTTTATGAGTAATTTCTTGGAGCATTTGCCTGATAAGCGAGTGCTGCTTGAGGTGCTCGAGGAGACGGCTCGAGCGCTTAAACCAGGAGGCAGTCTGCTTATCCTTCAGCCAAACATTCGCTATGTCGGCAGTGCGTATTGGGACTACGTTGACCACCACATCGCGCTTACTGAGCATAGTCTCCAGGAGGGGCTTGAGGTGAGCGGTTTTGAGGTAGTGAAAATGGTTCCTCGATTCCTTCCGTATACCGCGAAATCCCGGCTTGGAGACCTGGTCGGTAAGACTGGATTCTTCAGTGGTAGTGAGGGGCCGGATGCGACCTTAATCGAGTGGTATTTAAAGATGCCGCTGTTGTGGAAAATCTTTGGCCAACAAACATTTGTAGTAGCTACTCCTAAGTAGTAATTTCAAAACGTGCCTGGGGAGTTAATCAAGTGACAGAAAAATCAGGCGAGATAGACGAGCAGGATGAGTCGGAAGAGAAAATGAGTTTGGAAGGTAAAAAAGCAGTTATCATTGGTGGATGCGGCCATGTGGGTTTGCCGCTCGGAGTGAAGTTTGCGCTTGCAGGGGCATCTACTACCTTAATCGATATCAACCCGAAGGTGGTGGAGCAGGTCAATGGCGGGACATTTCCGTTTCTTGAGCGAGGCGGGGATGAACAACTGCGCCGAGCAATCGGCCTTGGACTTCGCGCAACGACTGAGCCGATTAAGTGCGCCGAAGCGGATATCGTCGTTTTTGTAATTGGTACCCCCGTTGATGAGCACTTAAATCCAAAAATTTCAGATGTGCTTAGCATTTTCGATAGTTACGTCGATTACATCAAACCCGGTGCTCTTGTGGTGATGCGCTCTACCTTGTTTCCGGGAACCATGGAGCATCTTTACAACCGAGTCTCCCAAGCAAAGCTGGACCTCAAACTGGCGTTTTGTCCTGAGCGGGTGGCCCAAGGCTATGCCCTGGATGAAATTGATTCGCTACCACAGATCGTATCTGCGTTTGAAGACGAAGCCTTCGATGCTGCCTATGAGCTTTTTGCAGCCTTAGCGCCAGAGATTATTCGTCTTACGCCGATTGAGGCGGAAATGACGAAACTGATGGCGAACTCCTGGAGATATCTGGAGTTTGCGATTGCCAACCAGTTCTACATGATTGCCGAATCAAATGGTGTGGATTTTTACAAGGTCTACGAGGCAATTCGCTACGACTACCCAAGAGCAAACGGCTATAAGTCTCCTGGCTTTGCCGCGGGTCCTTGTCTTTTCAAAGACACGATGCAGCTTGCGAGCTTCTTTGACCATCAGTTCTCGATGGGCCACTCCGCGATGCTAGTCAATGAGGGCCTTGCGGGATTTGTGGTTGATAAGGCGGCAGCGCATTTTGGCGGAGACCTCTGGGGGAGGACAGTGGGGATGTTGGGGATGACGTTTAAGGCAAATAATGATGATATTCGTGAGTCATTGAGCTTCCGCGTGCGAAAGGGCCTTGAGTTTAAGGGCGCTCGTGTGCTTTTTAACGATCCGTATCTTGAGGGTTCCACTCCTTTGGATGAGCTCGAAGCCCAGTCAGATGTGCTTGTGCTCTCCACACCTCATAGGGAATATGCCGAGAGAACGTTTGAAAAACCGGTTGTTGATGTCTGGGGAGCCTTTCGCAGCCCCAGTCTTGAGTTGTTGCCGGGAACAAAGAATGACAAAATCACCAACTTGAAAAGAGCAAGTCAGTAAGTAACGTAGGAAATCATGGCGCAAAAAATTCTCATTACCGGTTCAGCAGGTTTCATTGGCGGCTATGTGGTTCAGGAGTTCCTGAAGCAAGGCTGGGATGTGGTCGGAGTCGACAACTATTCGAAATACGGTGTGATAAAAAAGTCTTACGATGATCACCCCAACTATCACTTTGTCCAGGGGGATGCCAAAAACGTAAGTCTTCTCACAGAGCTACTCGAAGATTGCGATCACATGATAGCAGGAGCTGCAATGATCGGGGGTATTAGTTATTTCCATGAGTTTGCCTACGATCTGCTTGCCGAAAACGAGCGCATTATTGCTTCAACCTTTGATGCTGCCATCGCCGCGCATAAAAAAGCGAAGCTACAAAAGATTACGGTTCTTAGTTCAAGCATGGTCTTTGAATCTACCGACATTTATCCAAGCCCTGAGGGCGCTGAGCTTACTTCGCCCCCGCCGCTGAGTACCTACGGGTTTCAGAAATTGGCTTGTGAATACTTCGCTCGCGGAGCGCATCAGCAGTACGGCTTGCCGTACACCATTGTCCGACCATTCAATTGCGTCGGAATTGGAGAGCAGCGAGCGCTGACCGATAAGGAAGTCCTCTCCGGTAACGTCAAGCTCGCAATGAGCCACGTGGTGCCTGATATCATCCAGAAGTTAGTCAAAGGGCAGGACCCGCTTCGAATTCTTGGTGATGGGTCGCAAATACGTCACTACACCTACGGGGGAGATCTCGCTGAGGGAATTCGTGTTGCCGTTGAGCATCCTGCCGCGATGAATGAAGATTTCAATATCTCTACTGCCGCTTCGACTACCGTGCTTGAGCTGGCGGAAGTAATTTGGAACAAGATTAAGGTCGGGCAAGAATTTAATTACGCCTCAGATGATCCCTTCGAGCATGATGTCCAACGACGGGTGCCTGATGTGAAAAAAGCGAAAGATTTGTTGGGGTACGAAGCAAAAACGGACCTTGATACAATTCTTGACGAAGTGATTCCCTGGGTGACCGAGCAGG
>CAYGNZ010000055.1:0-12437 GCA_964351345.1 uncultured Bdellovibrionales bacterium
CTCGAAAAATTCCATTCATGATGGAAGTCGCCGATCGCACTGAGGCTGATAAAAAAGGTGGCCACCTCGCACAACTCAAAAGTGATGCGGGCACGCAGCTTGTGTTGAGAGAGTCCGCGCAATGCTTACCGGAGGAGGCAGCAGCGTTTCAGGATACCGCACGCTATTCTTATTTTAATACGAACTCTCTCTGGCTCTCGATTGATGCCTTGCTGGAAAAAATGGAAGGCGGTGAAGGTTTCTTGAAGTTGCCGCTGATTCGCAACAGCAAAACAGTTGATCCCGCCGATAAGACTTCGCCGAAGGTGTATCAGCTTGAAACTGCCATGGGTGCGGCGATTGGAGAGTTTCAGGAAGCAGAGGTCTTGCGAGTTCCCCGATCTCGATTTGCACCGGTGAAAAAAACCACTGACCTATTAACGCTTCGCTCAGATGCCTTTGTGATCAGTGATGATTATCAGCTACGCCTTGCACCTGAGCGTAATAATATTCCACCGGTGCTCGATCTTGATGAACGATACTACTCGCTCGTCGGGGATTTTGAGCGACGTTTTCCTCAAGGAGTTCCCTCCTTACGAGAGTGCGAGCGGCTGGAGATATCAGGCGATGTAGTCTTCGGTGCGAACGTGGCAATCAAAGGCAAGGCAAAAATAGCGGCAAGTTCTGCTGAAACCGCCCACGTTGCTGATGGAACCTGCGTAGAGAATACGCTTGAGGTGTAGCGAGAGTTCTGTGCAAATCGAGCAGGCAATTACTGTGCAATGTCCTTTTTGTTTTGAAAGCATCAGCGTGATGGTTGATGCCGTGTCCGGCGGTGAACAGAGCTTTATCTATGATTGTGAGGTTTGTTGTCGTCCGATAGAGTTAAGCGTACGACATAATGGAGTGGAGTTTGAGGTGCAGAGTGCAAGGGCATACGATTAGATAATGTCAAAAGATACCTCGTCAGACGAAACAGACGCGACGATTCCCGCGATTCCTAGCCAAAAGGATAAAGAGGAAGGACCAGGTGCTGCTCCCTCAAATCAAGATCCGCCTGAAACACTCGTTCGTCCAGAGCGAGCCGAAGTTCAAGAAAATGATCCTCTCGTTGGAACCGAGTTTGTCGGCAAATACTTAATCAAACAAGTGCTGGGCCGTGGTGGCATGGGCGCGGTGTATCTTGCGGAACATCAACTGATGCGTCGAAAAGTAGCAATTAAGGTGCTGCTTACACGGATGCTTGATGATGATTCCTCGCGGAAACGTTTCGAGCATGAGGCGCGAATCGCAAGTCAGCTTTCTCATCCCAATGCGGTAACCTTGTTCGATTTCGGTGTGGAAGCGGGACTACCGTATCTCGTCATGGAGTTTGTTGAGGGTAGTACGCTTAAGAAATTGTTAAAAGAAGAGGGAGCGCTAAGTGTCAGCAGGACTGTGGCGCTGCTGACGCAACTTGAAGGTGCGCTTTCACAAGCCCACCGAATGGGCATTGTTCACCGAGATCTAAAACCAGATAATATCGTCCTCACTCGTTCTGATACGGGTGAAGAGGTGCCAAAGATTTTGGATTTTGGCATTTCAAAGGCGGTCCAGTCATCTGAAGAGTTTGCAACGGAAGATACTGGTCTCACGCAGACAGGAATGGTGGTTGGTACGCCAAGATACCTTGCTCCTGAGCAGGCGCGAGGTGAGAAAGTCGATCAGCGAACTGATGTGTATTCGCTAGGGATTATGACCTACGAGATGCTGAGCGGCAAAGCACCGTTCTCTGAGGGCACAGTGCTCGAAGTTATCGCCCAGCACTTACACACTGAAGCACCAAAGCTTTCTGATGTTGCCAAGGATGTGCCCCCGAAAGTGACTGCAATTGTCGCTTCTGCCTTGGCAAAAGACCCCGCCGATCGTCCGCAAACGGTAGCTGAGTATGTTTCCGCATTGAGGGAAGCATCATTAAAGAGTTGGCGTGGGCTGCTTCTGACCGGCAGTCTGCTGCTAGTCGCTCTCGTGTTGGGCTTGGGTTTTTATTTTGGTGAGCGATTCCGTTCGGCAGAACCCAAGGAGGTAGTTGCGAGTAGCGATAAATTGGAAAATTCACCTACGCTCGTTGAGCAAGCTTCGCCACCAAGCGAAGCTCCCGTTCAAGAACAAGAACAAGAACAAGAACAAGAAGCGATCGATCAAGCGAAACTAGAAGTAGCTGAGGAGAAGGAGAAAGAAGTTGAGGCCAAGCTTGAGGTAGCGGAAGAGAAAGTCGTTGTAGAGCAAGAGCAGCAGAAGATTGAGCAAGAGTCGACTGAAGAAGTAAACACGAAAGAAAATGAGCCCGAGGCGATTGTTGAACCATCGCCTGAGCCCGTCCCGCAGGCAACAACGCAGGAAGCAGAGCCAAAACCAACGCCGATTGTTCAACAGCAGCCCGAGCAGACAAAAGCTCCCCAACAATCTGCAATACCTAGTGGCTACTATATTCAGTTAGAGAAATTTGACAACAAAGAGAAAGCAAAAGAATTAGTGCAGAAGTTCAGCAACTCCAAATTTAAGGCCTACTACGAGCAGACCGAAATTCTTGGCAAAAAGAAGTATGTCGTCTTCGTCGGTAGATTTGGAAGTATGTTTTCAGCGATGGGAGAGGCTAAAGCCGTAGGCAAAATTTCAGGAATTACCTCAAAAGTCACCACGGTGAAGCAGAAATAGCGTAAAATTCTCGCTTCTACGCTAATCAATCATTCCGTGCTTTAAGGCCAACTGCACTAGCTCTGCATTGCTGCTGACCCCAAGCTTTTTCATGATATTTGAACGATGACTATCAATTGTTCGCGGTGAGATATGAAGAATCTTGGCCACATCGCGATTAGGCTTACCCTCGCTTAGTAGTTTCATCACTTCTCGCTCACGAGAACTCAGCGCTGAGAGCACAGAACCTGAGCCATTCTCAGAGGGGTCTTTTCCCACAACCCCACTGGCTACAGATGGACTGACGTAGGTTTGCCCTTTAAGTAAGGAGCGAATAGCGAACTTCAGCTCGTCACTATCAGAACTCTTGGTGATGTAGCCTTTTGCCCCCGCTTGAAGCGCGTCTGAGACAGAACCTTCATCTTCTCTTGCGGTAAGCACCAAGACACTCGGCTTATCTTTAAGTTTTTGCAGACGAGCAATTGTTTCTACACCGCCAAGATTAGGCATGGTGAGGTCGATAATGAGTAGATCGGGTTTGTGCTGATCAACGAGTGGCAATACCTCAAAGCCATCTCCTGCTTCAGCGACGACGCTGAGCCCCTCCATATTATCCAAAAGTGAGCGCAGTCCTTCGCGGAGGACGGCATGGTCATCGGCAATAATGATTTTCGTTAGCATCGTCTACTAAAGCTCCTTCGCTAATCTCTTTAATCTCTATCGTCAGCTTGGAGGAATAACTGGAATGCTTCAGGCCCTAGGAAATAGAAGTTAAAAACTAATTAAACTGGTCGGTTAACTAAGTGAAAATGCCAGTTTGCGGAGCAGGAGGAAAAGTTGGTTCGGCATTTGCAATCTAGCTCTTAGGTTCTGTGGTCTTGAGAGAGACTGCATTAGTTTTGCTGATAGAAAGGTTTATCAAGAATGCAAAAATTGTCTAGTAACTTTAGTGGTTTACTTGGTCGCATGCGGGGCATCCGGAGCAGAATATCTGCACCAATTACTCATCGGTTTCGCCAAATTAATGACCGTTTAGCTCAGCGCCGCGCCACTAGCTTGACACTTTGCATTGAAGGTTTGGGAGAGCAGAAATGGCTCTAGAGTTAGACATCCAAGGACTATTAGATATCGGATTGCTGCTGTTATTGGCATTCGGTGCATTTCAGTTTTTCTCTACTCGTCGCGGAACGGTGAGTGATGGTTCGCGAGCAATCTGGAAGCAAGAACTGCAAACCTTGGAAGAATCCCTGCGTGAACTTATCGGCGAAGCAGGAGCGGCCAGTCGAAATCTAGACCGCAATCTCTTGCAGCGTAAGCGCGAGCTGGAGAATTTGCTCAAAGAATTAGATTCAAGTGAGCAGCGTTTAAGTAGCTCTCCTGCTTCAAATGCCACTGCCGAGGATCTACCAAACGATACGTGGGCTGAATCAACTGCAGCGCCTGTAAAAGAAACTCCAAGAAAACAAGCTAAAACTCCACCACCGGCTGCAACGGGATATGGAGCAGGTGGAATTCCTAAAAAGCCGAAACCCGCGAAAGAAGTCTCTCCTCAAGATGCACTGCAGAGCATTGTCAGTAGCGCGGGCGGAACAATGGCGCTCTCGCAACAAGTCACTCGGGAAGTACTACGACAGCAAGCTCAAAAACGAGGAGCGAATGACAAAGAACACGCCGCGTCGCAAGAGCTTGCTGACAAAATGGCAGAGGCAAATGAGCGAGTAGAACTCGATGAGAGTGAACGACTGACGTTTGAGTCAACAAGCATCATGGACCCCGTGACGTATAAGATTGCACGCCGTCTGCTCACGAGCGGAAAGGAAATCCACATTGTTGCAAGAAAGCTTGAGCTGCCTGTTTCAGAGATTCGCCTTCTTGATCGCCTCATTCGTAGGGAAACAATGAATGAGAGTGCAGAGCAAGCTCCGCGGCCAGCAGTGAAAAAAGAGGCACTTGCAGAGACGATTGAGACAAGCAGCTTTAGTGCTGAACAACGTGTGGGTGAGGGAACCTTCACTGCTTCACGAAGCCGATTCAGTGCAGAAGCCTTACAAGAGCCTCAAATAGAAGAGACATCGTTTATCGCAGACGATCCGGAGCTTGATGCTCCGACTGTGGCGATGCAGATGCCAAGACTAAGTGACTTAGATCAAGATATTGAGCGGGAACTAGCCCTGCTCTAGAGAGGAGAGAGTAAATGGATAGAGGTTTATACGTAGCGAGTTCAGGTGGTCTAGTTGAGTCCCGTCGTCTTGACGTGGTCTCAAACAATATCGCCAACGCAAATACGGTTGGCTACAAAGCACAGCGTATTGTCACGCGACAACAAGAGTTTGGTGACACCCTAGCGTCAATCGTTGATGCACCCGCGCGCGCAGAAACAGACCAAGAACGACTACCGGGAGTAACCGATGTGCAAACGGTGACCGATTTCTCCCCCGGCCCTGTGAGTAACACGGGAAATCCACTCAATGTTGCACTCACTGAGCCAGATACATTTTTTCTCGTTAACACTCCCGATGGAGAAGAGCTTACACGAGCAGGTAATTTTACCCTCGATGAACAAGGCACCATCGTGACCGCAGATGGCTTTCCGATTGTTGGTGAAGGTGGGCCAATTACGATTGGACAGGGAATGCCGAGCATTACCAGTAACGGCACGGTGCTTGCGGATGGAGAGGTAGTTGGTCGTTTAAGAACGGTGCAGGTAGAAGACCCTACACAACTGGAGCGTCGAGGGGGTGCTCGTTTTATCGCCCAGGGCAACGCTCAGCCAACGGTTGTTGAAGCATCAGTGGTTCCTGAGTCAGTTGAAATGCCAAACTTTAATATCGTCGAATCAATGGTTGATATGATTTCTACGCAACGGTCCTTTGAAGCGTATCAGAAGACTGTGCAAACGATTGATGAACTTAACGGAGCAGTGCTTCGAACTGCTCGATCGGCTGGGTAGCGCTGAGTAAGAACTAGGAAATGGAGGTTTTATGATACGTTCACTATTTACTGCCGCGACGGGAATGCTCGCCCAGCAGCTTAATCTCGACGTGATTGCGAACAACCTCGCAAACGTCAATACCAACGGCTTTAAGAAGAGCAAAGCAGATTTTCAGGACTTGATGTATCAGATTGTTGAGGAGCCAGGCACTACGGCAAATCAGCAAGGAACGAGTCCGACGGGTATTCAAATCGGACTTGGTGTGCGTCCAGCCGCCGTGGGTAAGATTCACTCTCAGGGTGATTTTGAATCTACCGGAAACCCTTTTGACGTCGCGATTGAGGGTGATGGCTTCTTCCAAATAACGCTACCAAATGGTGAGCAACGCTACACGCGTTCCGGTGCTTTCAAGCAAGATGAGACTGGGATATTGGTGAACTCAGACGGCTACCAGCTCAGCCCCACCATTACTATTCCAACTGATGCAATTGGGATCACGATTTCATCTGACGGTATCGTTTCAGTTCGTCAGCCCGGCTCAACGACACTGAGCCAGGTTGGACAGATTCAAACTGCTCGTTTTCAGAATCCCGCAGGACTGCGAGCGTCTGGACGAAATCTATTTGAGGAAACAGAAGCCTCTGGTGCTGCGACACTAGGAACTCCTGGAGATACCGGACTTGGAACTCTCGCGCAGGGATTTTTGGAGAGTTCTAACGTGAGTGTCGTGGAGGAGATTGTTTCGATGGTAACTGGGCAACGTGCCTATGAAGCAAACTCGAAAGTAATTCAAACTGCTGATCAGTTACTCAGCACTGCAATTAACGTTAAACGGTAGGAGCTAGTTCGCATGATGCGTAAAGCGTTCACATCCATAACGAAGAGAGTGGCTCTCCGCGATTTTGCGCCAAGTATCCGCAGCGCCTCTTCGCTGCTCCGTCTGATACTTGCGGCAGCGCTCTGCTTGGGAGCACATCTTGAGGCACACGCTGATCAAGTCGATGTGCGTCCTCGTGTGTATCTTGGCGAAAACGCTGAAGTTGAGAGCGGTCGGATTCGTCTGGGAGAGATTGCAAGAATCGTGAGCAAGCACAAAGAAATTGCCGAGCTTGTAGAGGACCTCAAGAACGTCGACTTAGGCGAGTCCCCCGCGCCACGTTTGCGGGTGAGTATTCGAGGGCAGGAGATTCTTGAGAAGATCGAAGCACAAGGAATTCCTCTCGATGCATTCGGCTACTCAATACCGCAAGTCGTTGAAGTTGAACGTAAAGGCAGAGTGCTACGCAGAGAGGAAGTGCAGAAAGCTGCTCGAGCAGTCGTGGAGCAAGACCCTAGCCTTGATGTGCAAATTAGAGAGGTGATGTGGACTCACGGTCAGGTGATTCCTACAGGGGAGACAGATATCGAAGTAGATACCATGGGCAGACCAGGGAGCGGGAAGCTTCCTCTGCGCGTGGTAGTGCGAGTTGCCGGGAAGCCAGCAGCACGATTCCTCGCAACGGCAGTTGTTGATGACTGGAGGGAAGTCCCTGTTCTTACCTCTACAGTCGAACGAGGAATGCTCATCTCACCTGATGATGTAGAGCTTGTCCGTCTCAACATGTTTAAGCAACCAGCAGATACGGTGGACAAACTGAAATCAGTTGTTGGAAGAAGAGCAAAAAATCGTCTTCGCGCTGGTTCAGTGATTCGTAGAAGTCTCGTTGATATTCCGCCCATGATTGAGAAAGGCAAGTCCGTCACGATGGTATTTCGCTCGGGAGTGTTCGAGGCGACTGCGACAGGAGTTGCCCTTGATGATGGACATGAGCATGGAGTGATTCGAGTAAAGAACGACTCCTCAAGACGTATCGTCCAAGCAAATGTACTCAACCCGAATGAAGTCGAGGTGCTTTCACAATGAAAGGTTTTCTAGCAATACTAAGCGTTTTCTTTTGCCTGGCCTGTAGTCGCCCGAACTACATCGCGCGAGATGTGTTTCCTGCCGAGGAGTTCACCAAGGCCTATAAGAACGGCACGGTTCAAGAATACTCTTATCATCGTGCTGCCCAGGCCCATAAGAATGGGCGCGGAGTGCCGCTGAATGACCCAGAAATTGTCGGCGACTTTCCACAAGGGCAGGCCGCATCGGCAACAAACGGTAGAATCAACGCTCCTCTTGCTGGCGCATTACCACCGGCGAGTGACCCTCGTGCTCGCGCTCAGTTTCAAGGAGATCCGAAGTTACTCAGTCAGGGTTTTGAACTGAAGAAGTCTTTTGGACCACCACCAGCACCACAACAGTTTCATGAAGGGGGAGCTGCCCATCCAGGTTCTCGCGCGAACCTAGGGCAGTTCCCTGTTCCCCCCACCGCCGCAGCCGGAATGCCGCCTGCGCTACCTCCGGGAAGTTCTGCCCCGTATTACAATGGGCAGATGACAGCGAATCCCTCGCTGTGGCCGGATGAAGCGCAGGGGGCCTTTCTCTTCAATGATTACCGTGCTTCGCAAGCGATGGATATCATCACCATTGTGATTGATGAGAACAATAGAGGTACGAAGAAGGCCGATACTGAGACGAAGTCCGAGTTTGATCTCATCGCAGGGATTACAGAATTCTTCGGTATCGAAACCACGAAATGGATGGCGAACAATACCAGCCTTGACCCATCACAGCTGATCAGTGCTTCAACTGAAACCGAATACACCGGTGAAGGGGAGACGGAACGTGAAGGGCGACTTACTGGCAAGATTTCTGCGGTGATAATGGAAAAGCTTCCGAACGGATTACTCCGTGTGGAGGGTACCAAGATAATTTCACTGAATGAAGAGGAAGAGGTGCTCGTGATTAGTGGTCTCGTTCGACAGCGTGACATTAGTGCAGTGAATGAAGTGCAATCTTCACGAGTTGCAAATGTTCGAATTGATTTCTACGGACGAGGTGTCATTGGCGAACAACAAAAGCCAGGTTGGGCTTCAAGGATTTTCGAATTGGTGTGGCCATTCTAGGTCAGGGATTAGTTATGAAGAGAGAAACATTTACACGTAGAACGAAGCTCGCAGCACAGACTTTCGGTTTGCTGCTCCTTGTGTGCCTTGTCTTCCCCGTTTCGGCAAATGCCGCACGGCTGAAAGACATCGCTGATGTGGAGGGTATGCGAGGCAACGAGTTAATTGGCTACGGTATTGTGGTCGGTTTAGAAGGAACGGGTGATAAACGAGGCGCGACGTTTACTCCGCAATCTGTTTCAAACCTCCTTGAGCGCATGGGAGTGCGAGTAAGCGCGGCTGACTTAAGTCTTGCCAATGTCGCGGCAGTGATGGTGACGGCCACTCTTCCTCCTTTTGCTCGTCCTGGCGGAAAGCTTGATGTGACGCTTTCATCAATTGGTGATGCAAAATCTCTTCAAGGCGGCACACTGATCATGACGCCGCTTAAAGGTGCTGATGGGAATGTATACGCTGTTGCACAAGGTGCCGTCTCTCTTGGCGGCTTTGTGGTTGATGCAGGAGGTGACACCGCACAAAAGAACCATCCTACGGTTGCAAGAGTTCCAGAAGGAGCAACGGTTGAGAAGGCGATTCCGTTTGATATTTTCGCCAATGGTCAGATTCGCATAGTGCTTCGTCAGCCAGATTTTACCACTATCACTCGCGTGCAGGCTGCGATTAATCGCTTTGTTGGTGGCTCAAGAGCAAAAGCTATTGATGCAGCAAGTGTCTTACTGCCACTTGATCCCAATCTTGGTCAGTCGCCCGTTCACCTCGTTGCTCGTTTGCAAGAGTTAGAGGTGGAGCCAGATGTACCTGCCAGAGTTGTGGTCAACGAGAGAACCGGAACAATTATTATCGGTGAAAATGTTCAAGTCTCAACGGTTGCCTTAGCGCACGGTAATCTCAACATCACAATTCGAAGTGAGGCGCAGGTTTCCCAACCCAACGCACTAGCAGATGGTGAGACTGCAATTGTTGAGAATACTGATATTGAAGTTTCTGAAGAATCAGGTCAGCTCACAGTCGTGAAGAAGTCGGTGAACCTTGGCGACGTGGTCAACGGACTGAACAGCTTGGGCGCGACTCCGCGGGATCTGATTGCGATTTTCCAGGCTTTGAAGAAGTCAGGGGCTCTACAGGCCGAATTGGTGATAATGTAAATGACTATTTTGATAGGCAAAATCGTCGTATTCGGAGACGGCAGGTGAGTAAAATCGATACGATTGGAGGTTTGGGGCTAGGTCGGGAGATGAATATCTCTCGCAGCGAATCTGAGCTTCAGCAAGCTAAGTCCCTAGCATCTAAGGATGTTTCAAGCGCTGCCGAGGTCGATAAGGCCGCTACAGGATTTGAGGCATTGTTATTGCATCAAATGATTAAATCTATGTGGTCGACGGTAGAGAGAACGGGCCTGATGGGGGAAGACAACCATCAATCTCAAATCTATCAGGACATGTTGAATCAAGCGATTGCTGATTCAATTGCTGAAGGAAAAGGGATTGGCGTAAAAGATTTCCTCAAAAAGGAGCTATCGAAGAGCACAGAGGGTGCATCGTAATAAGTACGGCAAACCCTTAAGTATTTTGACTAAAACAAGGGGTAATTGAGACACTTCTAGTCCGTGAGAGAGAGAAAAACGCGCGGACTTTACAAGTGCCTTGGCAAAAAAAAAGTGGTTAAGAAATCGCTCAAACAAGACGATTCTTAAACCGGAATATATGGCCAAGGAGAGACTTGCTTTCCAGGAGTATGGAAGGAGTGGGCCCATCAATGGAGGGACGACTTTAAATGGAAATTAAGAAGCTCTTTGAGCGGGGTACGGTAGACACCAATTCTAGCTCCGCCCAAAAATCAGCCAAACAAAATAAAGTAGCTGCTTTTCAGAACCAGCAAAACGCTGCAGATGCGGCGCGCAAAGCTGGGGAAGATTCTGTAACTATATCACCACTCTCTCGACAGCTCGCGCAGCTTTCACAGATTTTGGCGGAAGATGAAAAGGATCAAGCCGGAAGAGTTGCTGAGCTTAAGCGCCAAGTTGAAGACGGTACGTATGCCGTGAGTAGAGATGATGTAGCTCGCTCCATTGTCTCTTTTGCGTCAGACACCGAAGGCGTGGCCTAAGCAGTAGCAGTGCTTGGACTCAAGTAATTCTTCAAGCTTCACTAAAAGCTTGAGCGTTGCTTGAGTCCGCTACTTTTATTTTTGTCGCATTTTAAGGTTTCGCCCCACAGGCCGGAGGTTCCCATGTCTCAGTTTCCAAAACTGCTTCGATTGCTACAAAAAGAGCTCTCGCAACAAGAGAAGCTACTTTCTTTGCTCACCAAAGAGCGAGCTGCGATCGTGAAACTCAATCAAGAAGAGATTGATCGTCTCGCTGGCGAGAAGGCAAAAGTCCTTGAAGGTGCAATGGACCTCGAAGAGCAGCGCGCTGAGGTTTATGCAGCAGTCTGCGAATCGCTCAAAGCTGATTCAGCCGAGCCAATGAAATTCTCAGACGTTGTTGCACAATGTGAAGACCGGACAACGAAGCAAGATTTGACACGGGTTGGCAGCGAGTTAAAGACGCTTGTCAGCTCAGTAAAGAAAATCAACGAGGGTAACGGAGATCTGATTAAGCAGTGTATGGGCTTAATTGCGACCACTGTTTCGATTCTCACCAGCAAGCCTGATACTGATCTACCGACCTATGGTTCAAGTGGTAAGCTCAAGGGTGAACAAGATCCAGCCTTCGCTTCACGAAGAAGTTTTACCAGCCGTTCGGCCTAAAACTAGGTATCTTTTCCCGCGCTCGGGTGCCGGAGCTTCTTGCCTTAAAGCGGCAAAAAGCTCCGCTCTGAAAATCCCACCTTCGAAGACACACCCCGCACTCCACCAATAACTATCCAAAAATACGTAACTTTTTCTCATTAGATCAGCAGCCAGAGTTGAGCATGCTTCTTGCCAACTACTTAGAAGGCGGTTCTAGGTGAGGAAAAGATACTATGGCATCAATCAGCGGACTTCTCGATACCAGTAGGCAGGCGCTCAACGCGCAGACACAGTCGATCCGTGTCACCGGCGATAACATCGCCAACGTCAACACTCCCGGCTACACCCGCCGTCGAGGAGACCTCGTTACCCGAAATGCCCAAGGTGCAGGTGGGGTTGAAGTTGGAACAGGGGTTGTTTTTGATCGTTCAGTTCGGATTACTGATAAGTTTCTCAATGATGAGCTTACTAGCCGAATTAGTGATACTGCGTTTGCAAATATCCGTGATGAGCTACTGAGTCGAGCGGAAGCACCATTTTCGCTCGATGGGGCGACCGGTAGGATCGGATTTCAATTCAACGAATTTTTTGGTGCGCTGGAAGATTTACAAACAAACCCAGCTGACATTCCTCTTCGAACCCAAGTCATTCAGAAAGGGAGTGACCTCGTTACTTCAATTCGTGAGTCGTACAATCAAATTTCTTCTCTTCAGAGGGAAGCGGATGAGCGGATAGACATCTTACTTGAGGACGCAAACCGGCTAACCGCCTCTATCGCAGCCGTCAATTTTGAGATCACGAAAGCCGATACTAGCCAGCAAGAAGCGCTCACTCTACGAGATCAAAGAGACAAACTTGTGAATGAGCTAGGTGAGTTGATTTCCTTCGAATCAGTTGAAAACAGTGACGGCACCCTCTTACTCTATGTGCAAAATGGTTTTCCACTAGTGAACGGCTCAGCGAGTAGAGACCTAGTTTTCCAGGCCGATTCAACACTGCCACCGGGGCTTGATGGTAACCCCCTTCGTCAGATTGGCTACGAAGTGGCCCCAGGAGTTGTGCAGGACTTAACGAGCGTAATCAAAGCCGGCTCTGGTGAAATCGGCGGACTCCTATCTCTTCGAGGAGT
>CAYGNZ010000056.1:0-7989 GCA_964351345.1 uncultured Bdellovibrionales bacterium
CCTTTCACGTTACCATTGCTTTTGGCATCAGACTTAATAGTTGTCTTTTCCTTGGCACTTTCACCTCCATTTTCCCCACCACCACCGGGGTTACCGCCGCCGCCAGGATTGCCTCCACCACCGGGATTGCCTCCACCACCAGGGTTGCCGCCGCCATCGCCGGGATCACCGCATAAGCCTGGAATAATACAGGGATCGATACCCCCACCGTCATCACCCCCATCGTCTCCGTCGTCTCCACCTTGACCAAGGTCATCGGAGTCGTACTGTTGCCCGTCGGGATCACCAACGACGCAAGTCACACCGGAAGCTGATAAAGGGTTTCCCTGAGCATCCTCTGCACGGTTCGTGGTCAAGTTTGCCTGACCGATAGCATTGCCATTGTCATCGGTGATGACCCCTGTGGTCTGGTTCCATGTCGCACACTGCGCGAAGGCATTTGCCGGCATACCAAGTATGAGCAATGTCGCTACCGCCAAAAAGCCGAGGAAAGAGCTTCTATGCATGTCAAAACTAACCTTCATCATTGTTATCCTTTTCCTTTTTATTTAAAACCTTTCTATCGCGACTTGCGCTTTCTCAATTCGCTCTGGGTGTCGAAGTCGAGCACGCCTACCTTTCGAATTACTTGAAGTTACATAGACGGTGTGCACATCGTTTTTTGCGTGCAAGAGTTCTGCTTGTCCGATCGGAGTCTCGATTAACTGCTTAAACTGAGCCGTGACCGTTGCGGGTACTCCCTGAACAGTTCTTACAAACTCATAGAGTCGTTCAAAACTTTGCTGTCCACTTTTCATGTACGCCTTATTGATAGTCGGCGCGACGACAACAACGGCAGGCACGTACTTAATATTCAGCTCTCTCGCTAGCTGATCTCCGGCAAAGATCGGCATTGTCAAGCCGGTATAATCTCGATACTCCGACATCCACTCCTCAGGTGTCTCGCCTATCGTAAGAGCAGTCATCTTGATTCTCGGGTCAGATTGAGACAATCTCCACAGCCGCTCTGCGTCAGGAGCCATATAGCGACACCAGCTACAATTCAGACTGAAGAAATAAAACACCTCGACTTCTTGTTTGGGGTCCGCTTTGATACGTTGCATCGCGACATCGTGTGTTGGCTTGATCAACGCACCTAGCTCTTGCCGAGATGCGGCAAGACCTCGTTCCATTGCTTGCCCGACGCCATCCCAATCATCTTCATCAATAACTTTTTGAGCGATTAACGCCTTGCCCAGCATTTGTGTTACTTCTCTTACCTCAAAGAAGTAGAGTTGCTGCTGACGTATACACTGCGCTGCGTAGTCCTGCGCAAGAGTTGTATTTCCAGCTCGTTTCGCTGCCATCATTGCTTTGAAACAGCTCGGAGCATCTTTCTCTATTCGAACCTCAGGAGTAAGGTGGGCGGGTAAGACTTTCGTTTCCGCGATATCATCAGAGCGATAGGGAAGTTTCGAAACATCAGGAACCGCATCCACGCTCGTTGGCTGTGGTATTATTGTTTCGGACTCAGCCTGTACGGTCTCTCTCTTCGGCAATCGGAGACTAGGCATTGGAACATCGGTGAGATCAACTACATCTACTACCTTCTTCGCGTTAAACTTTTTTGGGAAAAAGGAAAGAGCCTCGAAAGGATTTTTAATTCGTTCCGTTCGTTGTGCGCGCAGTGATTGCTTTGACTCAGCGTGCAAATTGTTGGCGGAAAGAAAGAGTACACAAGGAAGTAATGCGCAATGCGCAAGCAGCACTCTCCTACGAACTCGACCTGCCATAAAACCCCTGAATATTTTGCCCAAATGAGACAGTAAGGACTCTCTCTGCGTTTCTCTACGCCTGCCGTGCGCAAGTATCCGCAGGATGGAACCCCTCTCCTATCCCCTTATCGAACTAGAACGATCGTTCACTTCACGACGAAGGAACATTTCTTTATAAACTCCTAACGTTCAGAATAAGTTATGAGCGAATAGAGAAAAGAGGTGACATGAATTTTAGGAGTGAAAAATAGCTAACCGCCTGAATTTACGAGATATTTCGCTAATTCAGTAGTTCTTTCATCGTATCCTCGTTTAGAGCGAGGGAGGCAAACACCCTTCTATCGCAGGGAGCCAAAGCAAAAAGCCGCTCTCGAGTCTGGCGAACTTCCTCAAGCATGCCAATCTCCCAAACCAGACTCAACTTGTTCAAAAGCATCGTGAGCGGGGATGGGCTGAGTTTCAAGGACTCTTCAAGACGAGCCAGAGCCTTCTCGTCTTTCCCACCTTGCAGCATTAAGGTCCAGGCTATGTTGTTCAATAACTCAGCTTTAAGGAAAGGCGAATGTTCAGCAACGGAGAGACCTTTCCGAAAATTTTTCAGCGCTAAATCTAAATCGCGAGTCTCCAGCGCACATAATCCCCAAAGCTTGAACATTCGCGGAAATTGCTCCGAGCCGGGCTCTGTAGATAAATTCGAAAGTAGTTTTGCAGCTTCCGTGAACTCACCGCGAATCATCACGAATTTCACTTGAAGAATTCTTAGATCAACATCTCCAGGATCGACATCGAGCAATTTTTGCAATTGTCGCTCCGCCATTGCCAAATCATAACTGCACGCTGCTTGAATAATAGGACGAAGCTTCTGATAGCTCTCACTGTCTTGAAGGCGAGTCGCATCGAGTTCTAGCCAGGGAACAAACCCCATCTCGGTTTCTACTAGAAATCTCGACTTATCCTGTTCATTCAGCAAACCAGACTCGACCCAGTCACTCTTGCCACAGAAGCCTAATCTAATTCGTAACATTGCCGCCCGTAGTATGCCCGAGTAGCTCCGCTTTGACTCAGCAACTGCGAGAATTTCTGGAGGCGGTAGCTCTTCAGAAATGGCACAGCAAAGAATCAAACCAACACTGGAAAGGGTTTCATCCGGACTTTTACAAAGGTTCTGGGCAAATCTACGGACTTGCTCGGGAGCAAAACCATACTCGGTGAAGATTGCAGTGAGCTGTTCCATTGAAACGGTAAACGGCAGAGCTCCCGTCACCATTGGTGGGGGGTAGACCAAACCGGAAAGATAAATTTCGCTCACCTGTCCCACCGGCTCATCGGGAAACATTCTGGAATAACTTTTCGCACAGTCTGCAGCAAGGTGACGAACTACTGCCTTGGTCCAGGGTTTTGGATCATCAGGTGAGAAATGCTCCCAGTATCCTTCGATCGCCGGGCCTAGTGCGGTAAACACGCCGAGAGCAAAAAAACTGACGATCGGTGACTCGAAACGCACGGGCACGTCGAAGTGAAGAAACATTGGAAATGGATCGGGAAATTCTCGTAAAAGGCGCCGTAGTTCTCGTTCTACAGGGTAACGCACTTCCTCACCGTCTGGGAGAAACTCACCGCCGCGAGCACGAAGCGAAAATCCATCCTGCGTATCGTAAATCTCCACCTCCTCGGCAAAGCTTTGCCAAGTGTTTTTCGCAACCTTGGCGATATAGGCGGCAGCGCCGCGCAACATGGGTTCTAAGGCAGGATTAATTTCCTCTTTCAGCCGTAAGCAAAAAGTGAGCTGATCGATAACGCCAATTGACGGCCAGGTGCCATCAAGAGCCAATGTCGGAGAAACGGAGAGGTATTTACCCCATTCTTCTTTGAGTTTTTCTACTGCGAGATCGCTAGCGGTTGAGTCCATAGACGAAATGTTAGCCGAGAGGCGCTAGAAGCTGCAAGAAGAGTTCACCTCTGCCGTGAGGCTGCTTCTCTTTTTTGGATACACCCTACGGCTACTTCTGCGCAAAAATGAACCACCTCAACCTCTGCCAAATTTTGTCAACTCCTTTCGGTACGTACGCGCCCGTAAGTTCTGGCACATTTAGACCCGCATCAGTCGCCCGGGGATTCTCATGTATACCTTTGTATTGCTCTGCACGAACGTCGGTTTGCCACTGGGTTTGTCCAATTGCTTCAGGAGTAGGACGACCGAGAGCAGTTTGAATATCCGCCAGAATTCCCTTGACTGCCTCCGCATTGTAATGACGTGGATCCGCGATCAACACCGTGCCCTTTACAAAGTTCTCTAGTACTTTGTAGGCTCGAGAACGAGATGTTTCAGCCGCCTTCAAATGAGCTTCCAGCTGCTCTTTTGGCCTTGAAACATAATCCTTTAGTTTCTGTTTGGCTGCTTCCGCCGCTCGCACACCTTTCACCCCTTGCAACTCGGCCTCTTTCAAGGCGCTCTTCTCGCGTCCCTTCTTTCCACTGTTCTTTACCCTTGCTTTAACGTCCTCTGTTTGTGCCTCGACCACTCGTCGAGCTGCTCTTGCCTCTTCAGCTAACCTTCTCTCTCGTCCATTGCTAGCGAGTTCGGGGTTCTTGATTAATCGCTTTACTCGATTATCAATAGCTTCATTGACCGACATTATTCCATGACGCGGCGGTGTGGGATCCGTCTTTCCCGCTTTGGGCCGGTCCATCGCTGCTTCTCGAACGAGCGCACGCAACTTTCTTACCTGAGACCCCATACTCCAACGCACAAAGGGTCCGCGGACGAGATTTATTGGAAAACCGAAGCGAAACTGTGAACCGTACTCTCGAACTCCTTTCGGCTGGTGGACGAGGTCTTCAACTTGTTCTGAAACTTTTTGCCTCGTAAGTCTTCCGGTCTCTGGATCAAGTTTCATTCCTCGACGAGCAAATTCTCTTGCTTTATTTACTCGAGACGGTGAAAAGAACCAACGTCGCGCTCCGGAAAGAACGCCGTTTGGCAACTCTGCATCCGCCCGCAACATGGCTTCGACCCGATCCGATACAAGTGCTGCCTGCACGGCATCTGCATCGTCTGCAATGCTTGCGAGGAACTGCTTTTGGTCCGCAGGCGATAGATCACTTCTCTCCAAGCGCTGGGTAAGAGACTCGGACAACCTCCGTCGCTCTCGTGCACTTCGTAAAGGAGGCATCGTCACGGTCGTATCCGCAAAGGTTCCGGTTTCGACTCGATTAAATAGCTCGCGCATCGCATGCATTCCGTCGCGAATATTCCGAAGCTCACGGGGTGCTGACGCAAGCGGTTCGAGCACTCGTCTCACCTGAGCAGCAAATTCTCTATCGGTAAACCCGGATGGATTCTGCTTTAGGCTCTCCTGAAGCTTGTCATATCGTTTCCTAAAAAGCTTCAATTCGGCATCACCTAACTTCGCTCGCTCCAGATTTGCTTCCAAACGTCGATTGATCGCTTGCATCTCCTGAATGCGTAGTGCACGAATCGCTTCTTCGCCGGTACCAAGGCGATGCCCGAGGAAATCATCCAACGACTGTCTCACAAATACCTCAGCCCCTGAGGCCTGATCTATCCGCGCAACAATTGCGTCGAGTTCAGCAGCGCGACCCGGGGCTCTCGTTCTGACCTGATTCGCTCTTGCAACGAAGAGATTTCTTATCCCCCCGGCTGGATTGGCCAAAGTCGGTTCTTCGGTGAGTAGCTCCATCGCTCGCTTATGCCCGAAGACTTCTCGAAGCTGTCGCACTGAACCTTCTACTCTGTTCAGATCAACTCGTTCCTGACCTCTTGCCATCCTTCTCAGCGGACTAATAATTTGCCTCAAGGTTGCATTCTCATAGATACGATAGAGCGTTAAGCTAGTATCCTTCGAGGTGGGTTCGGCGAATTCAGCATCAGCATCGACCGATTCCTCCCTTTCAACTCTACCTCCATTCCTTTTCTTGACCCTTTGGAGGTACCTCTGCTTTGCCATTGAAAAAGGATCTCTGCTGGTAGTTGTTGGGCCATTAATATTCTCTAGACGCTCAAGAATTTGAGCACGAATGTTCTCATCTACCGCTTTGCTATAAAGCACCGCAAGATGCTGATCCAGAATATCAGGAGCCATTTTCAAGCTCCCATTCTTCACATCAATAAGAGTATCCTCCAAGGCCTTTATCGTTTTGACCTGACTGATTTCTTTAGCTCTCTCTATTCCGCGCTCGAAATAGCTGCTCGCTTCGCGCTGTTCTTGTCCATTGATTAGTCGCAGGCGACTGTTTCGCGGATCTAGAATTTTATTGAAGCCATTAAACACTTCTCCGGTCGCATGAAAGGCTTTCCCGAAAGTGTTGCGATAGGCGGTAAGGAGCGCTCCATCCACGGGGGTTAGAGACGGAATATCTCCTCTCATCATTCTTGCTGGCAAAGAGTTTCCCGTCATGCCCCGACCGACAGCTCCAGAAGTTCTGCGGACAAGCCCTCCTAAGGTAACGACTTCTCCGACCCAAAGTGCGGCTGTAGGCACAGTCCAAAGAATATTTCTTCGGTTACACTGCATAAACGCTCGCCCCGAAGTTCGTTGCATTCCTCGCAGCAAGCTTGCCGACCCTGGATCTACTTCTAGTCCATGCTGCTTCGCCGCTAGCTCCAGTTCGGCACCAACTTTTTCTAAAATTTCGGCTTGCCTCTTGTCCGCGAAAAAGCCCGCTCCATCCTTTGGTCGCGCTGCACCAAGTCCAAGATGCCGGCGGAAAAAACCTCCAACCCGTGAAGCCGCCTCAACACTTGTCATGATGCCGCCCGTAAAAAACACAATCGGCCCACCACCCATACTGCCATCGAATCCACCGAACTTGATTAGCGCATCCTGTAAGGGCTCTACATAGAGATGAAGCTTCGCCTTCTGACCAACGTAACTTAACACATCGCGGGGAATTGCCTTGAGATTATATGCAGCTTTTTGTAGCAGACTAGGATCATCGGGCAGAGGTTTGGGTTCGATGATTCGCTTGCTCGTGCGAGAGAGGAAATCGAGTGTGGGATCGACGAATCTTCTCGATGTACCGTTTACTACGTCGACGAACTTATCTCGAAGCCAGAAGGTAACCCCACCGGCATCTCTTCCTTGGTTCGCGTGATACCGACGTAAGCGATTTTTGTGCTCTGCTGCAGTAGACTCTACTAAAGCTTCATATCGCTTTTTAAAAGCTTCGACGCTGGCTTTGTTTTCGGGATCAAACGTCCCGAGCCGACTACGATCGATTGCCCGATCATGCAAGTCTTTTTGCAACTGCTTGGCGATAGCTTTACCATTTGGTGATGTCTCAAGCGCGCGCACCATGGCGGCTTCATCGGCAGCAATAGTATTCTTGATAGGATTTCCCGCCGCAGCTTCTCTCCTTCGCACGTGATAACGATCCGCAAAGACTGCAAGGCCTTTCGCCTCAGCTTCATGGTGTTTGGAATTCCCGCCGATGTCGTATACATTATCGGCTGTCTTCCGAGAATGTCCGCCGTGTCGTACTTCAATATCCTTAACCTTCACACCACTTCCAAGTTGCTTTGAAGTGTAGGCTCCGGCCTGCTCCGCTTGGACCTGCAATGTATCTGCGGCAGCATCCGCACGAAGCTGACTTCGCACTTGGACTCCCTCAGTTGACGCACCAACAATCCTACCCATGAGCGCCGCCTGTATGCGAAGCCTTCTCTCGGCCGGTGTTAACTCTCTGCCACGGCACATCTCCTCAACTTCGATTGTTTGCTGCACGGCCCAGACATCTGCTGCACCCTCGCTGACGTGAGCCGAGACATGCATCGCTCCCTGACCGACTCTACTAAGAACGGTATTCGAGGCGGCAGCTTTCGCAGAAGCCGCGCGTCGCACACCTGCCATTTTGTGTCCAATAATCCCGGTCAGAGAGGCAATACTAATGTCCGCCAGTCGAGCGACCCATTGCGACATGTCGAGAGGATTCATGCCGACAAGAGGAATACCGTCCGCATCCAGCGCTCCTCCATTGGCATAGAAAAGTCTAATGTCATTTCCTGCATGGTAAATACTTGTCGGCAACTGCGAGAGTCCCGATAGTCGTGCGGCAGAAACCGCCTGCCAAAAATGGTGACTTACCCGTTGAAAAGCCGTTGCTGAAACATCAAGCGATGCGCAGGCACCAGCGAATTTCGTAGCAAGTCCTGCCCCCAAACACGCAGAAAAGCATTCCGCGGTTAGTGCCGCCGAGTTTGAAAGAATATAATTGG
>CAYGNZ010000056.1:7999-12420 GCA_964351345.1 uncultured Bdellovibrionales bacterium
TCCGGTGCGATGAAGCTCCTCGGCGGTGTTCCATCCGACTGCTGTTGCTCCGCCAACAGCGGTTCCAAGAAGAACCGATCCCCAAAATGTACCCCAAATTCCGGCAGCAGCGCCGCCCGTCATCGCTGTCGTGGTCGCAGCAATAGTGATGATCGCTATCTTTTTCACCATCTGATATTGCTGCTCGTAGGCTTGATCGACCTCCTGCGCCTGCTTCCTCAAAAACTCAAAACCTTTCTGATGGCTTGCCCAATTGATGTGCGTTTCTGTCGCCGCGTTTTCAAACGCGTTTTCCAAACGGGTGTTAATCAATTCCGTTGCTTGGTCCACAGCCTTTTGGTGGATCTCGAGGCTGGCTAGATCTCCCGAACTCTGAGCTTCCCTCGCTTTAACAAGACTTTCGCTTCTCTGAGTCTCCGCTTCACGCATCGCGCTGAGGCCTTCTTCAGCCTCTGCAATTTCCTCTTTGAGCGCGAGGACTGTTCGTTGGTAGTCCTCTGCCATCGCTCGGGAGTGATCAACTCTGTCGAGTGCAAGATGGTGGTCGCCTGACCAATATCCGACTGATAGATACCGTGCGACCGGTATGTTCCAACAGCTGTCGAGATATTCTTTATCCTGTTCCAGGTTGCTAATTGAACCATGAAGATTCAGCTCAGCTCGCTTCTCAAGCATTTGATCGATGCTCATCGCATCGATCTCATCATCGCTAAGTGAATGCGCATCACCCACCAGCAAGATACGAGCTTGGCGAAGTTCACGCTTTTTCTCCTCTAAACGCTCCTCGATTAGCAAACTGGCTTGCTCTGATACTGCCTGCACACTTTCTGTACTTTGGCCTCGCTCAACTCGCAGGTAATCGGGCAACACGGCTTGAGTTGGCGCTCCATCTACCTCTCCTTGCTGCTGATTCGGATTTCTTTGAGGTATGAGGAGAGTGGATGGTCGATCAAGACTCAATAGCTGATCGAGTCTGGTCACGTCATCAAGGTTAGAAAACTCACTGACCGGCTCTTGCTGATCTTCGGGACGTTGATTTTGAATTGCTGGTTCCATTACCGCACCTCCGTAGAGCTGCTCGAAGGATGCTTTCGTTCTAGAACAATACTGGTGCGAATCTTCTCGCGTATCGCGTCCATTCGCTCAAGCTGTTGTTGATTGACTCGCTTTAGTGTTTCAAGCTCTTCAGTAGTGATTGTACTCGGTGTCTCCTCACGGTGTTTCAACTGCTCTCGTGTTCTGCGTAGTGAATACGCAGTTTCATCGGCAATCGCTGAGACGATCTTTTGAGCAAGTAAGGAATCAACGTCATAAACCGCATCGATTAACGCCGTATAGATTGCTCCAGACTGCTCTGCCGTACCGTACCAGCTTAGCTCGCTCATCGCCGCCCAGGTGTAGATTAGCTCTCGTTTTCTCTCTGTGGAAATTGTATGCATTTGCTCAGCGCTAAAATTAAAGAATTTTTGTGCAAAAATGCTGACGTCAAAGCGCATGTCGTTTGCAAAAAGAGCAAATGGTGAGCCGAGCGATTCGACATACGCTCTCAAAACTCGTGTCGTGTCTTGTGGCGTTACTTCGCCAAGCACCTCAAGAAGACCTGCCGCAATTGTGCGTAGATAATGTGAATGCACTGCAGAAGTAGGGTTAATGAGCTCTGTGATCTGTAACTCATCAAATATCGCACTGGGCCGCTCTAAAACGAGTAGGTTGTAAAGTCCAGGAATGTGCTCGTGCAGCGCCTCTGCAAGCTGTCTTTCAAACCATTGACGGAACGCGGCATGCTTTTTCCGTTGTGCATCCCAGTGTTCGCTCTCCGTATCCAAATCGACATCCGAGTAGGGATTTGGCACTTGAGAGAGATAGTACGCCCACACTATCGCAAAGGCTTTTCGATGAGTGCGCTGAGTAGCAAATCGATTCGTATTCTCTAGACGCGAAAGCTCTGTTGAAAAATTTTGATAATATTCACGGAAGAGTTGCTCTAGGCACGCGCAGTGCGCTTCGAGTAGTTGATCCCATTCCTCGCGAGAATAGATTAAGGTCACAAGCATTCTAGATTTGGGAAATCGTTGGTGCAATTCCGACCTTCCAAGACCTTCATCCCGAATGGCATTGCGAATTGCTACCGTCAAGACACTCTTCGTAGGGTACTCTTTCGCAATTTGGGCGATATCTTGTCCGCTCTCAATCCGAGACTCAATGGCGATCAAATCGAGCAATGTCTCCGCCTGGGGCACGCGAGAAACGATATCACCGTAGGACATTTGTGCTCGATAGGTGCGCACGATTTCGGCATGTCTCGAGCGATGACTTGGCATGGAATAGTGGGCCCACGCAATTGGGTCACTTATCTTTTTAGCATCCCAAGGCTTTCTGAGTTTCTTGAGCGCCTTTGGGAGCAATAAATTGAGTCTTGAGCTAAGTCTGGGAACATCAGCATTCGCTTTATCAAACTCTAAATCTATTGTAGTCCGGATCCGCTCAATTGCTGCTTGCGCATTCTGCTCCAAACTCTGGCTTCGGATAGTCTCTATTGAGTCATTCAAACTTTCCTGTTTCACTCGAAGAAGCTGGAGAGTTTGACTTAGCTCACGAGAAACTTCGTGAAACTCTTCCTCAGCCCATGGTCTATTTTTACTCTCGTATGAGAGCAGCTTCTTGAATGCGTTAATATTTTCGATATCGTTCTTTAGATCGCGGAGTGCGAGTTGAGCCTTAAATACTTGCCGAAGATCTTCGCCCATATCCTCTTGGTTCTCACCACGAGCATTTACAGGCGTCGCATCGTCTTTGAATTCCTCTGGGACCGCCACAATAGACGAAAGCTTTTCGCTTAAGCCTTCTGCAGTGCGAAGTTCTGAAAGAAGATCCTGAGAAATCGCAGAATAGGAAGCTGCATCTTCGCTTCGCAAAATAGAGAAAAGGCAACTGGGAAGATCGACAAAAAATTCAGAAGAGCGTTCTCGAGACCAGATGCGATGCACTTTTCTAAGGGATTCGATACCAAGCTTTGGAACCTGCGTGAGAGTATTGGGATTTGCGAGACGCTCTAGTTGAATTTGCCGTAATTTCATGTCCGCAATTGCGACACTGGAGTTTAGTAGGGCGATAGGCCGCGCCTCGAGCGACTCCTCTACTATCTCTAGTTCGAATAAACTCTCGAGATCGCAGAATTCTCGATAAGGTGTTTTGACTAACTGGAAAAACTCCCGCTGACTCGTGATGACACTTGCTTGTTCATGTGCGAAACGAGCAAAGACTCGTGCGAGCGTTCGGTAGTATTCGCGCGTACTCTCTTCACTTTTTAGATTGACGGGATCATACAGCTCCCGATGAGAGTAGAACGCAACAGGATGAATACATGTCAGAAGGTCGGCTTCGTCTCGATCGAGCTCGCGCAGCGCATGTGCGACGGCACGTTGCGCATACAAAGGCCAGTACAGAAATTTTGCCTGCTCAGTTCCTTCGAATACTTTTTGCTCAGCAGTTACCCGTCGATATGCTGGCAGAAGAACCTCCTGGACAAAGATACTCCATGATCGTCCCAGGGCTCGCGTCTTGTTGATTAGGCAATTCGGTTCTCCAATCTCAAGAACGAGCGCTCGCAGCTCTTCTGCTGCAGTCCTGTATAGCAAGCTGTTTGTCGAAAGATGGATTTTAGATTTGGTTTCAGGAACCGCGAGTATCGCGCGTCGTGTCGCATCATTCTCTATGAGCAACTCTCGCGTCTTTCGGAAAGGGAAATTTTCTACAACCATTAAAAACCTTCCAGTAAAAGTAATAAACCTCTGGTAGTAGAGTTATGCGAGGTGTAGATACAGGCGTGACTGATAATATCCCGACGCACGGTAGCTGCTTCTTCGGCGATAAGTTCAGTTATTCTAGCTTGTTAGACTGGCTTACTGCTCAGCAGTTGGAGCTTGCGCCTGTTGTTTCGGAAGGGCAAGTTGCGGGGCGATCGATTGATATGTCTGTCTGAAAAGTAAGACATTCGCCTTCGCCTGATTGCTCAAGCTTTCCTCGAATTCATTCGCACCCAGGTATTCTTGGAAATAAAGATGGATTTGCTCTGGCGCTGCATGAAGATTCAAGCGTAACGAATCTTCGACTCTCCCTAAAGCTGCATCGTAGCTTCTCAGAAAATTATCAAACTTGGGCAAGGCCGAGATTCTCTCCACCGTCTCTCCGTTTTCATCTGTGTCAGAGGAGCGTTCCACGCTACCCACGAGCGCTTCGGCTAGTGGTGGAGTCAGTGACGGAAGCTTAATCGCCGTGACGGTCTGCGCTAAGCTGTCGTACGAGACAAGATCGGCGCGAAGATGCTCAAAACTACTCCGTGCCCGACGGTAGGCATCATATTCACCGTTTCGCAAATCTTCCAATGAGCGCTCAAGTTCTGCATCAGTCATCTCACTCAC
>CAYGNZ010000057.1:0-3282 GCA_964351345.1 uncultured Bdellovibrionales bacterium
GCCTTATTTTGAGCTAGCTCTTCGATGCTTTCGCCAAGGATATGCGTGTGATCAAGCCCAATGCTCGTAATCACACAGGCGCGAGGAGCTGAGATAAGGTTTGTCGCGTCATAGAGTCCGCCAAGCCCCACCTCAATGACGTTCCAATCCAGTTTCAGTCGAGAAAACTCTAAAAAACAGGCTGCTGCAGTGACCACAAAGTAGGATGGTTTCAGATGCGCAGCCACCGCCGCATCCATCACAGAGGAAACGGCTCGGTCGAAATCTTCAACACTCTGCGCTCGGCCATTGACCACACAGCGCTCGGTGACATGAGACAAATGCGGAGAGGTGAACTGCCCAACCTGCGCTCCATCTGCGAGCAACATTGCGGCAACAAAACTTGAAACGCTGCCTTTTCCATTTGTGCCGGCAACATGCACGCTCGGAACTTCGTCTTGCGGGTTTCCAAGTAGGGCGTAAAGCGCTTGGGGTATTTCAATCGGGGAGAAGTTTGAGGCATCCCAAAGGGGAAGTTTTTCTAAGGCAGCAATACCTCGGAATGCTGCTGAGGTTGAAGCGTCAGAATCCATTAGAATGTAAATGTTCCCACAGGTGCAGGCCTTACACGTAACCCAAGGATTCCATTACCAGGTCGTGCAATACGGGACGAAACTCCCGAATTGCTTTACTATCGCGATGCGGATGTATGGCATTGCTTAAAAGCACCACGCTTAGCTCACGCTCAGGATCAATCCAAAGACTACAACCCGTTGCGCTGTCATGCCCGACTGAGTTTGAAGAAAAATATTGTCCGCATGAGTTCGGCTTTTTCTCCTCAACCGCAGCGGTGTTCCATCCGAGCGCCCAAGAACCCGGCGGATAGCTTTCTTTTCTCGACCAAAATTCTTTGACCAACTCAGGGCTCAGCATCTGCCCTCGTCCGTGGTAGCACTCAATCAATGTGCTCGCGATCTGTTGGATGTCCTCTGCGGTAGTAAACAATCCCGCATGAGCTGAAACTCCGCCCATCGCCCAAGCGTTATCGTCATAGACTTCACCGCTCATTAATTTTCCGCGCCAAGGACACTCCGCAGTCGGGGCGATAATATCGTTCACCGTTTCTAATCGTCGGCCACGGAGAGAAGAGAGCTCGATGAAACCTGTCGAGGGCAATTCAAATCGCTTCAACAATAACTTGGGGATAAGTTTTTCAAACGTAGTGCCCGAAACGACCTCAAGGGCATAGCCGAGCAAGATGAAACCAATATCACTTTCCCGAGAGACCTTTCCGGGAAGATTCTCTAGTTTGGCTCGAAAAATTTCGTTGTAAATCGCATCTACCGCTCCACGACTTGTCATCATGCCTGCGCGCACACTGCGATCGGCGTTTGCGATTTGCCGATAATACGGGGCGGTCGCTGCGTATCCAGATGTATGGTTTAGCAAGTGACGCACGGTCATTCGTTCTTTGCCGTGCACGCCGAAGGTTTGGAAGATGTGCGAGAGTCGCTTGTCGAGTTCTAATTGCCCGCGCTGGATTAATTGCATCGTCAAAGTGGAGGCAACGAGCGGTCTGGTGAGCGCGCCGACGTCAAACACGACGTTTTTATGCATTGGACTAGGCTCTGGCACCCGAGAGCGACAACCAACTGCACTGTGATACAGCACCTCTCCACCCTGCACTACTCGAAGCACTGCTCCTGGAAATACCAAGTCTCGTTTTGAGGGCTCCTCAGCACCCGAAGGCGAAAAAGGCACGGCTGCAGCGGCCAAGGCCGCATCAACTTTAGACCAATTTACTGAGGTAATCTTGCGTTTGATATTCATCTGCCAACTACACCTTGTCTGAACTCGCAAGCGGAGACTCTAGTATTTGAAATTCCTCGCCTTTTACCCTCGCCGCACAACCAAGAGCAACCGCATGGTTCTCTCCCCAATGCCCGAAGGGAAATTTTGCAAGCACCGGAAACGAGGTATCGCGCAGTATACCACTGAGTAGCTCAGTGATCACCTCGTCCACGCTCGGACCTTGCTTTGATTCACATTTACTAAAGCGACCTAGCACCAAAGCGGCGAGCGAATCCAATTTCCCTGCAAGTTTTAGTTGAGTAAATGCCCGATGAATCTGGAAAGGAGCATCGCCGACCTCTTCAATTACCAAAACGCGCCCGTCATAGTTCACATCAAAAGGGGTTCCAAGCACACTAAGGAGCATCGTTAAGTTGCCCGCAAGCAGTGGCCCCTGCCCTTGCCCATCGCGAAGCGAATGGAGCTGATACTTGGGTAAGTATTCTGGCTCACTTAGTAGGCTCAGCAATGCCTTTACACTGCGAGCATCCTCCTCGGAGCTACCACTCCCAGGAAAAGACGTCGCAAGGCCAGGTCCGTGGATTGCCGGGATGCCTGCTTTTTGGACGCATTGGAGCAAAAGCACCGTCGCATCAGACATGCCAATAATTAGCTTTTTTGCGGCAGCAATCTTAGAAAAATCGAGCAAGGGTAAGATATCAAGACTTCCATACCCCCCGCGGGCCGTCAGCAGCACGTCGACATCGGGGTCCTCAATAAGCGACATAAACGCCTCTGCTCGCATGCGGGGACTACCATTAGCAAAGCCATGGGTATAGTCGGCGTAATACTTCGAAGGATCTAAGGGCATTCGTATTTGATAGCCGAGGTCCTCAAGTACTTTGCAGCTCTGCGCAAGCCGCTCCGGCTCAACAGGGGAGCCAGTGGCGATCACTCCGATCGTGGAGTTTTTTCGGAGCGGCCGCGTGAAGTTTAGTTCCTTACTCATATCGAGACTCTAAACGATTCCTTGAGTTAGACGAAGTCTAAATTGCTCTGGTCACGACAGAAAACTGAATTTTGGCGTGAAAAGTAAGCAGTCTTTACAGGCTCAGAGCAAATGCAATAAGCTGAAGTTCTCACAATAAGATCTGACCGACACGAAGGAGAGACCTCATCGAGCCAACATGTGCAAACAACTGGCAGCTTGACCACCTCGCTCATGCGGTGCGTGATTTAGATCAAGCTATCAAATTCTACGTTGAGACTCTCGGACTTCAACTGCAGAGCCGTGAAACGGTTCAAGCCTTTGAAGTTGAGGCAGCTTTTCTTTTCTGCCCCCACAACACCCCGGAACTTCCCTGCGCGATTGAACTAATTAGCCCGGTAAGTAAAGAATCTGCGGTGGCTTCGTTTTTGGAGAAGCGAGGCGAAGGTCTACACCATATCTGCTTTCGGGTTGATTCAGTTGCTGAGGAATTACTGCGGTTAAACAAACTGGGCGTAAAACTG
>CAYGNZ010000057.1:3292-12384 GCA_964351345.1 uncultured Bdellovibrionales bacterium
CGGCGAGGCGCTCACGGCAAAGATGTGGCTTTCCTACACCCTCATGCGAGTTTAGGTGCCTTGATAGAGCTTTGTAGCCAAGCTAAGGAACAACGCTAGCTTCAGTCCGCTACTTTCCGCCATCTGCGAAGACAGCTGCTTGATATGTTGCCCATCATGGCGCAATTCGATAGTCTTTTGCTCTCTTTAGAGCGTTTTAGAGACTCTTTGCTCTTTGGAGCATAAAGGCTATTTTCTCCAAGTAATTTCCCTGGGGGGACTTACTGAGAGCCTCGTGCCTGTAATCTGAGAGTTCTCCTCTTCACTCACCGAAGATCACCGCACGCAGCGGGCGATCTGATGGTTTTGCGTATTTTAGAAGCTTTTACCGAATGAAAATACTTATCGTTGAATCCGATACCGGGCGTCAGAGACAATTACGTACGATTCTCACAAGCCTGGGACATAAATCTGCTGAAACCGAGTCTGCCACTGATGGTCAGGCAGCAATTAAGATGCTGCGAAAGAAGCGTTTTGACTGCTGCTTTGTGTCAATGAGCTGCCCGCAGTTTGATCCTTTACCCTTGTTAAAAAACATCCGTTCCGGCGGCTCATCGAAAAACCTTCCCATCGTGATGTATAGCGCAGAGGCGACAAAGGAACACGTCATAGCCTCACACGAGGCAGGGGCGTCAGGATTTTTAACCTACCCTTTTTCGGTCAGCGATGTGGAAGGCGCGATACGAAAAGCAACAAGCGGTAAGTAAAGAAGTTCACTAAGACCCTCATTGGTCTTTTATTCTTATCGAAAAAGAAAACTCCGATGTTTGATTCACTTCAGTCAAAACTAGAAACGACGTTTAAGCGCTTGCGAAACCGTGGGAAACTCACGGCTGCTGATGTAGACGAAGCCTTAAAAGAAATTCGAACGGCCCTACTTGAAGCCGATGTAAATTTCAAAGTCGCCAAGGATTTTTGCGAGAGTATTAAGCAAAAAGCGGAAGGCATGGAGGTGATCAAAAGCCTCAATCCTGGACAAATGGTAATTAAGTTTGTCCACGAGGAGCTTGCGCGTGTGATGGGCGAACATGAGCCGCTCAATTTACGCTTCGCGCCCCCAGTGGTGATTATGCTCGTTGGATTGCAAGGTTCAGGAAAGACGACCTCCTGTGCGAAACTTGCCCGCTTGCTTAAAGAGGATTCCAAGCGAAATCCACTGCTTTGCTCGGTCGATGTCTATCGCCCGGCAGCGATTGAACAACTAAAAACTCTCGGCGAACAACTCTCGGTAGAAGTGTTTCCCTCCTCTGCCGAGCAAGACCCACTCGATATCGCGACACAGGCCCTGGAGTACGCGCAGAACTCTGCCTTTGATACTTTAATCCTGGATACCGCCGGACGCTTACAGATTGACGATACCTTGATGAATGAGCTTGTGGGGATCGTGGAGGAAGTCGAGCCCCATGAAATTCTCTTTGTTGCTGATGCGATGACGGGTCAAGAAGCGGTCAATGTGGCCAAGGGGTTTGATCAGCGTCTGGAGATTGACGGGGTCATCTTGACCAAGCTCGATGGTGACGCTCGAGGGGGTGCCGCCCTGTCGGTACGAGCCGTGACCAATAAACCTATTAAATTCATCGGGGTTGGAGAGCGCCCCGATGCCCTCGAAGTCTTCCATCCAGACCGTTTAGCCTCAAGAATTTTAGGAATGGGAGATGTACTGACTCTCATCGAAAAAGCCAGTAAACAAGTAGACTTAGAGGAAGCCAAGAAGCTCCAGAAGAAAATAAAAAAGAATGAATTTACTCTGGAAGACTTCCATTCTCAGCTACAAAGCATTAAAAAGATGGCGGACATGGGTTCCCTGCTGCGAATGTTCCCCGGAATGACTCAGGCGATGAAGAGCTTTGATGAGGGGGAGGCAGCAGGACAGATGAACAGGATCGAAGCGATGATCCTCTCGATGACCCCAGCCGAGCGCCGCGACCATACCCTGTTAAACGGTAGCCGTCGTAAACGTATCGCAAAAGGTAGCGGTACAAGCGTAGAAGAATTAAATCGCATGCTGCAACAGTTTCAAAGCATGCGTAAAGTCATGAAAAAAGTCACCAAGATGGGTCCGAACGCATTGCGCGGACTCGGAGGCCTCCAAGGAATGCTTGGACGTGGAGGCCCTCCGAAAATCGGTGGTTAGGATAATAACGCCAGAGGAGGCAAAACACAGCATGTCAGTAACTATTAGAATGGCCAGACATGGCCGAAAGAAAAAGCCATTTTACCGCATCGTCGTTGCAGACAAAGACATGCCCCGCAATGGTCGGTATTTGGAGCGAATTGGTACTTTAGATCCTTTGAGTGACCCACAGACAATCACTCTTGATCAAGAGCGAGTAAAGTATTGGGTAGGCGTAGGTGCGAAAGCTTCAGACACCTGCTCTCACATTATTGAGAAAGTAATGCCTGGCTACCTCAAAGACATTGAGCAAGGCCGTCTCGATAAAGTTCGCTCTCGTCGAGCAAAAAGAAAAGCACGAGCAAAAGCCTAGAAGAAGTTCGAAGCAATTTGCTTGCTCAATCAAAAAAAGCCGCACATGCGGCTTTTTTTGATCAATCTTTCTGGGTTTTACTCGGGAATCGATTTGTAAAAACTTAGTCCGCTAAGAAACTTAAAGAAACCATGGAAAAAACACAGCGTCTTAATGACACTGTGAAAAATAGACTACAATCATTCAGCCACCGAGCTGCCCTCTTCTCGCTCTTGTTCTCCACTCTGTGGATTAGCCTTGCCGTCACATCGGCACACGCGCAAGAGCTGAGTCATATGAGCATTGAGGAACTAATCAGCCTTGATGTAACAAGTGTTTCCAAAAAATCTGAAAAGGCCTCGCAAGTAAGCGCGGCACTGTTCGTTCTTACCCAAGAGGATATTCGTCGCTCGGGTGCTACTTCTATTCCTGAGGTGCTTCGCCTCGTTCCTGGTGTGCAGGTAGATCGAATTGACGCTAACTCTTGGTCAATCACAATTCGTGGCTTTAATAATCAGTTTGCCAACAAACTTCTCGTGCTCATCGACGGGCGAACCTCCTACACCCCGCTTTTCTCGGGAGTGTTCTGGGACGTTCAGGATACGCTGATGAGTGATATCGAACGTATTGAGGTCATTCGCGGCCCCGGGGCAACGCTTTGGGGAGCAAACGCGGTAAACGGCGTGATCAACGTGATCACAAAGAAAGCCGATGCCACGCAGGGACTTCATGCTTCAATTGCAAGCGGGACTGCCGAAACAGCGCTTGCAGAAACTCGTTACGGCGGAGAGCTGTTTGACTCAACGGCGTATCGGGTGTTTCTCAAATATTCCGCTCGTGATGATTTTGAGCTGAGAGACAGTGATGATTCCGCGCATGACAGTTGGACCAGTCTTCGGACGGGATTTCGCTCTGACTCGGAGCTTAGCGACATTGATAGCCTCAGCGTCATTGCTGATGCGTACCGTAACGAAAAAGATCAAAGCTTCTCTTTCGGCCCGATTATCGATTCGATTTATCCAGAGGAAGATAAATTCGACGAAGAAGACGTTGGCGTTTCGCTTCTTGCACGCTGGAAACGTTCCTACTCGCCCTTCTCAGAACTTCAAGTGCAGTCGTACTACGAATATGTTGAGCGAGACGACACTGCTGCTCATTTAAAACGAAACACCTATGACCTCGATACGCAGTTTCGATTTCCGCTGCTTGAGAGTCATGACGTTTTGATTGGTGCGGGCTGGCGTCTTACCGAAGATGATATCGGCAGCACCACACTCCTTGCCTATGAGCCCAAAAATCGAAGCCAAAGAATTCTTAGCGCTTTCGTGCAAGACGATATCGCCCTCATTGAAGACACTCTCACCCTGACACTCGGAACGAAGTTTGAAGAACACACCTTTACGGGTCTAGAGATTCAGCCCAACGTTCGCATGTCCTGGAGCATTGACTCTACTTCAAATCTTTGGGGAGCAGTTTCTCGCGCAGTGCGCACGCCTTCTCGCACAGATGAGAGTGCAAGTTTCCTTAGCTTTGAAGCTGATGCTGAAACCAGCGGCGTTGGTCTCCCTGTGCTCTTTAGTGGAAGAGGGAACGGCAATCTCGATGCAGAGAATCTTACGGCGTTTGAGCTTGGGTATCGTAACCAGCTCTCAGAACAAGTCGCACTTGATCTCACCGGATTCTATTACTACTACAACGACATCGTCAGTGCGGAGGCAAATCCGCCAGTCGTGGTACCGCCGTTGTTCAATCCAAGCCGCTTGGATGTGGTGTTTGATGTTGCCAATAAGCTAAACGCTGAGGCTCACGGTTTTGAGGCGGTGCTTGAGTATCGACCTGTTTCGTGGTGGAGAATAATAGGAAGCTACGGATTTCTCAGTTTAAACCTCTACGGCTCTGACACGACCGATACCCGAGCGCGCCCAGATGGAATTCCAATTTTCGTTGATCTGAATCGCGGAAGTCCCGAACATCTGGCTGGTCTTCGTTCACTGTATAATATCTCTTCTGATATTGAATTCGATGCCAACCTTCGAATCGTTGATGATCACTTCGCCAACAGCGGTCAATTTGATCTCGACCTACGGCTCGGATGGCAGGTCACGGAACAACTTGAACTTTCTCTCGTGGGACAAAATCTAATCGAAGGAGAGCATGTCGAACGTCGACAGCCGCAATACGGACAACCGGTTGTCGATATTCCCACAAGTGCGTACGTCAAGGCGGTATTCCGCTACTAGGCCTTTCGCTGCGCTTTCGCCCAGGAATCTTTTAGCGGCACAATTCGGTTAAACACTACATGCCCTGCACCACTATCGACCGAGTCAACACAGAAATAGCCTTTTCGTAAGAACTGAAATCGCGCTCCTGCCTCAGCACTAAGCAACGAAGGTTCGACAAAAACTTCCGGTAAAATTTCGATAGAATGTGGATCGAGATTCGCTAGGAAATCTTTCCCATCTTCGACCTGATCAGGATTCTCCTTGGTAAAGAGATGATCATACAAACGAACCTCGACTTTGCCAGCATGTGCTGCCGATACCCAGTGGAGAGTTCCCTTTACCTTTCTTCCATCCTCGGACCAGCCGCCTTTCGTCAGCGGATCATACGTGCAACGAATCTCTTGAATCTGCCCCGCCTCGTCTTTTACCACGTCGGTGCAGGTGACATAGTAGGCATGCTTTAAGCGCACTTCCTGCCCCGGCGCGAGGCGAAAAAACTTCTTCGGTGGATCTTCTAAAAAATCCTCTCGCTCAATATACAGCTCTCGACTGAAGGGTATTTGTCGAGTGCCCGCCGATTCATCCTCAGGGTTGTTCTCAGCCTCAAGCCACTGTTCTTCACCTTCGGGAAAGTTCTCAATCACGAGTTTTACCGGATCAAGCACCGCCATGACCCGGGGCGCAGTCCGGTTGAGGTCCTCTCTGACACAAAAATTAAAAAGCTCTAAGTCAACGACACTATCGGCCTTGGCAACACCAATCCGTTCACAAAAGTCTCGAATCGCGGCAGGTGGATATCCACGACGGCGCATTCCGGCAATCGTCGGCATCCGAGGATCGGTCCAGCCCTTAACGTGCTTTTCCTCAACAAGTCGAAGTAATTTTCGCTTACTCAGCACGGTGTAGCTTAAGTTGAGTCGAGCAAACTCTATTTGCTGCGGATGCGCTTCAATTGGCAGCTGCTCAAGAATCCAATCGTAGAGTGGACGATGATCTTCAAACTCGAGTGTGCAAATTGAATGAGTGATATTTTCAAGCGCATCAGAAATGCAATGCGCATAGTCATACATCGGGTAGATGCACCAGTCGTCACCGGTACGATGATGATGCTCATGTTTTATACGGTAGAGTGCCGGATCACGCATATTGATATTCGGCGAGGCCATATCAATTTTAGCACGAAGCACATGCGCGCCGTCTTCAAACTCCCCTGCTCTCATGCGTGTGAAGAGATCGAGATTTTCCGCTACCGATCGATTCCGATGAGGGCTGTCCTTCCCCGGCTCGGTTAACGTTCCACGATACTCGCGAATTTCTTCCGCGCTGAGGCTATCAACATAGGCAAGACCGGCTTCGATTAACACCACGGCAAAATTATAGAGCTCTTCGAAATAATCCGAAGCGAAGAATTCTCGTTGACCCCAGTCAAATCCAAGCCAGCGCACATCCTCACGAATGGACTCGACGTATTCCATCTCCTCTTTGCTTGGATTGGTATCATCGAAGCGTAAATTGCACGTGCCTTGATACGACTGAGCAAGTCCGAAGTTTAAACAAATCGATTTCGCATGCCCAATATGGAGATAGCCATTGGGCTCAGGTGGAAACCGGGTCGCCACTCGTCCTTGATGTTTTTTACTTTCATTATCCGCATCTATTATTGTTCGGATGAAATTGGAGCTTGGCGCAGACTCTTCTGCCATGGATGTCTCTCTAACCTTTGACCCTTGCCAGGGATTATAAATTTTATTCAGTGGGGTACCCGAATTGGTCAATTTACCGATGCAAGGCGTCCTGCTCAAGCCGCATTCGAGCTTTGACGGAAAAATTGTGACTTAGGTCACATTCTCTTAGTACGCATTCGCACAAAACTGAGTTATTTCAGCATATTACTGAGATTCTTACGTCAAAATTATCTATACTAACAAAAGGGCACGGACAAAAATGCTCAGAGAGTGAGAACTCTATTTTGAGGTGCACGGTGGCCAATACTGTGAAAAGTGAGTGGCGAGAAAGAATGCCGATTGAGAATTCAAGTGGCAGTAGAGTGATAGTGCTCAGGGACCAGAGTTCCTCGATGGCATGGGTCCCTCGCCTACCAGAGATTTGGAACGAACAACTTTCAATGCTTACGGCAATTTCGCCGGAATTGCGGGTAACCCTGTACTCGGTCAGTGCGAGTATCCAAAAACTCGAAGACGACGTGCTTCTTCCGAAGCTCAGTCCCCTTAACCCAGAACTTTGGTATCTCGGCCACGGTGGCATGCTCTCTGGAGGCACAGCGCTTGGCGATGGAATTATCCGAGGCTGTCAGAAGGCCAAACAAATTCGCAAGAAGGGACACACGGGCCCGCTCGGGGTTTTTCTACTCACCGACGGCTGGTCGAAAAATGATACCCAGTCAAACGCTCTGGTAAAACGCTGGCTGCGATACGCTCGCGCTGAACTGCATGTCAATTTCAAACTCTTTGGTTTTGTTCACCCCAAAAGCGAAGTCCGCTTGAAAGAGTTTTGCGGAAAAGTGGGGATTCCTGATAGCGAGAACAAGCTACTAAGGTTCGAGTCCAGCGAGCAGCGAGATGAGACGATGGTCACCTCGCTTGAGCGTCTTGGCGAGGAGCTACAAAAACACGCGTGGGCGGAATAAAGCTTTATCGGCTCGGTTCTAATCTACTGGAGGACTCGCGGCAGGTGTCGCTTCAACGACTGCTTTTTTACTAGTCGGAACAAAGACCTTTGGCGGCTCAGGCTTGGCATTCGCGACTTTAGTATGATTGCGGATATCGAGCAGACGGAGCATTTCAGCTCTCATGTTGGAAGTCTTCTTTTCGTCATCAAACAACAATACGCGATGTGGTGTAAACGTCATTGCCTGTCGCGCACCGCGATCCACCGCAAGGAGAAAGGCAACAAACGGCAAGCCAACTGAACTTTCCTTTTTCTGAGCAAACCCCCATCCTGCCATGACAATTCGCTTAAACTCTCCGTAATTATCATAGACAATCTTGTAGACTGGCAGCATTGAACGCTTATCGACTATCAGAATTTCTCTCCCACTGGAGTAATAGGGATCACGAGGGCTAAGTTCAATAATCCACACTGCGCGAGGCACAAAGTGCGCGCTGGTTGGAACCCAGGGCGCGTAACGAGCGACCTGACGAGTTTCGTGGTTCCACAACGTCATTGTGCGACTACCATCTAGCTTCTCATGCAGCCCAGAGATCTCTAGCGGCATTTCTGACTCTTTCGCTTTTTCTTCTTCGCTGCGAGCTGAGGAGATTACGGCATGCGGGAAACGCGATGCGAAGGGTACGAGCACGACTTTTTCTTCTAGTAACTTCGCATTAACGGTTTGCACTTTTGTTGACCAAACGAAAAAATCATCCATCGTCAAGGCGCCATCAAGCAGACCATCGCTTCTATTCGCCGAGAGCACCTCTCGTTCTCTGCCAATTACTGGGGAGTAAATCCAATACAGATCTTCTTTCGGGCCGCGAAAGCGCCATGAGAGTTGCGCGTAGCCGGAGACCACGGGGGGAGAACGCAAAACCAGTACGCTTTGTTGAAACAAATCCGTCGGGCCAGAAAATACGAGAGGTATTTTCTCCGCAGCGTTCGCCTCCTCTTGAGTAGCATCAGCTGCCGGAGCCGTCCCTTCGCTTGTCTTCTCTCCCTCAGGAACTTCGGAACTCTCAACGACTTTCGGTTTCTCCGGCACCGCTTGAGGACTAAGAAAAGAACGAGAGTAGAACTGCGCCTCACTCTTACGCAGCACCGTTTGAGCGCCAATCCAGACTAACTCACCTTCGTATTTGTGCTCACCGAGCGCTGCTTGCGCGTAACTAATATTCCACAGAATCATGCGTGCGCGCCGCTGAAGATCATCTACTTCGTTTAGCTCCTCAGGTCCCCCGAATGGAAATCCCCCTGCAGGCGTTTCAGCAGAAGTGGTCAGAGAAAAAGTCTGATCAATGTTAAACGCGGTAATGTTCTTCTCAGTTAAGGCAGCCCAAGATTCACCGTAGTCCCAGCCAAACTCTAAATTCCTCGCAAGTCGCAGCACTAGGGAATTGCCTTCTATCCAGGCAGCTAGGGGAGCAAGCAGCAAGGGACGGTAATCATCGATATTCTCTTTGCTTAAAAAGACCCCAGGCGAATTCGGGCCCGGATTGGGAATTGTCGGAACGGCTGGGGGAACCGGGGCGGCGTATAAATCCTCCTCTACACTTCGAGCGATCACCTCTTCAGGCTTTTCAGCGAATACCGTCGTCGCGTGGAGCACCACTAAGGCAATCAGCAGCGGCACGTCGGAGCGATATGTAAAAAAAGTTCGCCTATTTAAAAAGCGAGCAAGCAAGCCCACAAG
>CAYGNZ010000058.1:0-5648 GCA_964351345.1 uncultured Bdellovibrionales bacterium
AGATAATTGACAAAAACGATCGTCGGACCTGTATCTTGTTCGGCGATGGGGCAGGAGCTGTGGTCTTGCAGGCAGTGGAATCGAAAGCCTCCGCAGGCAGCGCCTCTTCGACGGTGGGCGTTTCTGGTTCCGGGGAGACGCTTGCTGGTATCTATGCAGCGGATCTTGGCGCGGATGGGCGTTATACTGATATTCTTAGCGTTCCTCGTGGTACCGCCGCTCCGGTGAGTGTGGAGAGTTTACAGACGGATGCGCACTACCTCAAGATGGACGGTCGTGAAGTCTTTAAGCTTGCCGTGCGCAAGTTGGCAGAGATTAACGAATCGATAGTTCGCGAGAATGACTTTGAGGTTGAGCAAGTGGACTGGTTCGCTTCGCATCAAGCAAATCAAAGAATTCTCGGAGCGATGGCGCGTTCCCTTGGCGCGCCGAAAGAGAAGATTCTCTCCAATGTGGAAACCGTAGGGAATACCAGTGCGGCGAGTGTGCCGATTCTACTCGCCGAAGCTGAGGAGCAAGGTAAGATTAAGTCTGGCGACCTGGTCGTGCTTTCTGCCTTCGGCGGGGGAGTGACCTGGGGTTCTATGCTTCTGCGTTGGTAGCATTTCGCTTCTTTTTCCCCAACTAGAGAACAAACCTCGCGTCCTTAATGCGGCATTCTCTCGCTGCCTGCTATTCTTGAATCAAATTGCTGTATCATTTGGCGAAAGATGCTAGCGTTTTTCACTATGAATACAGAAGAGTCAACTGAAGGATTCATTAACGTCCCCGGCGGAAGCGTCTGGTATCGCATCGTCGGCTCGGGGGAAGCAACTCCCTTGCTCGTGCTTCATGGTGGACCCGGCTATCCTTCTGATTATCTCGATGCGCTGTCGCTGCTCGGAGAGGACAGGAAGGTAGTTTTCTACGATCAGCTTGGATGCGGTCGATCTGAGCGTCCGGATGATACAAGCCTCTGGACAGTAGAGAGAGCGGTTCTGGAACTCGCGGCAGTACGAGAGGCACTTGGACTCTCAAAGGTGCACCTATACGGACATTCCTGGGGCAGTATGCTTGCCATCGATTACGCGCTCACCTGGCCGGAGGGTCTGGAGAGTCTTATCTTTGCCAGTCCGTGTATTAAAATTCCGCTCTGGATCGAGGACGCGAAGAAACTTCGCAGCATGCTACCAAGGGAAACTCAAGAAGTACTCAATCGTTGTGAAGCTGAGGGACAGCTCTATGCGCCAGAATATCTTGAAGCGACGTTAGAGTACTACCGACACTTTGTTTGCAGAATTGATCCTAAGCCAGAATGTGCGGTGCGCGCAGACAACGGCGCTGGTGCATCGGTGTATCAAACGATGTGGGGACCAAACGAGTTTTATTTAAGTGGCACGCTGAAAGACTACGATCGCAGTCACCGACTCGTAGACCTCACGCTACCCGTGCTCTATACCTGCGGTCAGTTTGATGAAGCGACGCCTGAGACGACGCGCTGGTATCAAAAGCAAACGCCGAACTCGACGATTGCGGTATTCACGAAAAGTTCTCATAACCCGCAGTTTGAAGAGCCCGAAGCCTACCGTGCCGTAGTAGAGGAATTTTTGGCCGCGGTGGAGAGTGGGGATTCCATACCCGCGCTGTCTTGGGGTTACGGAAGGTCGAGTGAGTCGAGAATCTTTTTCACGCTCCTTTGGTTTGCCTTCTTACTCGTGGTGCTCCTGTTCACCTTATCCCATGGGCTTTAAGACGTACGGCGAAGGATGCCTTCGTTTTCTTGTTCTTGCCGCAATTTTTGGAGCAGTTGCCTGCGGGGGAGAGCGAGTAAAGGGCGGTCAAATCACCGTTCGCAACGATATATTAGACAAAAAATACAATACCTTTATCGTTGATCGCGTCGTCACTGCCAGGGGAGCTACTGGCTTTCGTAAGCTACTCAAACCAGGAGAGGAGGCAGTACTCCCCTTCAAGGCAATTCGCTCACTGCGATTCACGCGCCGTTACGCAGATCATTCTAAGGTCTACGTAGTAGCTTGTCCTAAAGATTTTGGTGAGAAAGTACAGTTCAAATTGATTGATGTGCATACCAATCGACTCAGTGGCGGTTGCGAACTTCGCAAGCGAGGGAGAATGGAACGCGGGGTTGTTGACTGGGAGTAGCGCTAGCTGGCTCCAAGAATTTCCAGCGCTTGACGAAGCTGATTAAAACTCCTCGAATCACTTTCTGCGTAGCGAGAGCGAAAATCGTCTACTCGTTTCTGTCGAACTAACATATCGGCATAGGCAGCAATAAAGGCATCGCGCCACTCTCCCTCGAGCTTATCGAGTAGCTTGATAAACAGCACTCGATTATCCCTTGCCCACTGCTCAAGCACCTCAAGGGATACAAGATCAGGCCGCGTACGCTCATAGCGGAAAAACCATTTGATTACGTCTTTCGGTTTCTCATCACGAGCGTAGTCCTCAAGGCGTTCAAATGTCGCACGACGAAGGCTTGCCTCACGTGCCTCCTGAACTCGAGCACAGCTACTACTTACCAACATGCCCAAACAAAGAAGAATCAAAAGCAGAGATCGTTGAGATAGGGAAAATCGGACGAATCGCATAGTAGTTAAGAGTGAGGAGTTTATAATCAAGACTGTAGTTTACCATGCTGAAGTCACTCAGAGAAAGGCCTAGCCCAAAAAGAGCTAAATCTTTGCGCGGAAGGAGCCAAGGAGAAGCGAGGAGGCGAGGAACAGACAAATAATTTTTGCGTAGTAGTAGCTTGCAAATAGTTCGAAAAATACCCCGAAGAACAAGGGGCCAACCGCGCTGCCAAACACAATCAGACTCATCGTGAACCCACTAATTTCTCCCAAATGTATGACGCCAAACAGTCGCGGCCAGCTTAGTCCGAGTAAGAGGCCAAACATTGCTTGCGATAAGCCAAAGCCAGCGATTACCGCGTAGTAACCCAAAGACGTTTCAAGTGAAAGTAAACCGAGTGCAAGACATACATGGGCAGCACACAGGAGTCGAAGGAGATAACAGAGGCGGGTTTTATCGCTCAGCCAGCCGAAGAAGATAGTACATATCGAAGAAACAACTGCGGAGGGGAGATAGACACTTACGGCAGCGGTCCGATCGTAGCCGGCTTCGGCAAAGACAGAAATAATGTGAAAGCTAATTGCCGTCACCGCGAGTCCAGCATAGGCAGGGGCAGCCGCGTACATCCAAAACTCGAAATACTTTTTTGCCTCAGAAAGAGATGCGTGTTGATGCAGCTCGCCGTCATCTTGTGTTGGGTTTGTTCCGGCGCCATCTCCGTCCGGGAGTAGACCCGAGGACTGAGGTGAGTCGCGATAGAAAACAGCGGCGAGCACACTAAAGCCTAGCCCGATGAAAACTCCGGTATAGAGCCAGGTTTGGGACCAGCCAATCTCAATGACAAGTAAATTAAGCAAATACGCCAGGGCAGAGAAACCCACCGCAACGCTGACTCCCAGCGCGCCGCTGACAAATCCACGACGCCTCACAAACCACTTCATCACCATATTACGAGAGAGCACCGTCATCATTCCTTGCCCGAGGAAGCGTAGAAATGCGAAAATCACAATCATTGTTCCGAGAGTGAGGAAGAACTGGTAATCGGGTGCGAGAGACCAGACAAAGGCCATCAGATGGTCTATTTGACTCAACACCACGATAGTTGACCCTAAGGCAGCCGCCGCAATTGGCGTCATGAGACGTGCACCATGCCGATCGTAAAGCTTGCCGGCATAGGGTAGAAACATCGCGCTGAGCATGGTGCCGAACATATAGGTGATGCTTAGCTCCATTCGGCTAACGTTTAAAATCTCAATCAAAGTGTCGGTAAAAATTGAAACGCCGATAGTCTGACCAGGAAAACTCATCAGCACTCCCAGTGCGCCAACAGCGAGTAGGAGCCAGCCGTAGAAAAACGGGACTCTTTTGGGAGAGATGGGGACTGCGTCCCAGGGGGATACCTTATTCATAGAAAACTGATGGCACGGAGAATGAGAAACGACTCGAAAAGCACCTCCATAGCATCTTTGCAGCGAGCTATCCACTTGAAATTCAACAAATAATTCCTTTTTGACACTTCCGGCGGACTACTCCGTCTTTGCTGTGCGGTGAGAAACCATAGTTGAGAAACGCTCGTTGTACGGCTCTAATGAATTTTTTCTCTCCGGTGTATCACACTAATTTGCAAACTTTGAACCAGGAGACGGTCATGAACGGACACAAGAACAAGGCATTATCGCTAGTGCCCTGCATGCTCATACTGGCGAGCTTTTTTATCTTTGTTTCTTCAGCATCCGCTGCGCCTAAGCGAGGTTGGCAGAAGCATAATCGAATCGAGAATAAAGTAGCTGAGTTGGAAGCTCGGAAAGAAGCACTAGAGTTACTCCAAGATCGTGCAGATCAGAGAGTCGGTGGACGTCGAGCGGAAATAATTAAAGATCGGCTGGAGCATCAGCAAGACGTAATTGATAACAAAATTCGACATTTGGAAAACAAACAACAGCGAATCGAAAATCGATATCGTCCTCGGCACCATCCGCGCGGTTCTTCTGGCTACTTCTACAATAATCGGCCGAGAAACGTATATTATCGCCCATGGCAGCAAAATTACTCACGAGGAGATCGTTACTACCGTCCGCGTTGTGAGAGTAGGGGGGTCGCAGGTGGATCCTTATGGTCTTGGCGGAGACGCTAGCTGACAAGGAAGTTCTCTAGCGATCTAGACTAAAACTAGGCGGCCCGCTCGAGTGAGCGGCCGCTCCCCTTCGAGAAAGCTGTGTTATTCGCTCGATGGGTTTTGTCCTTCGAAGGCTTCGAGCTCTTTCGAAATTTGTGACTCAAGCGAGGCAAGGCCCTTGTTGCCGAAACCCGCCACTTCTCTGTCACCGCTCGCTCCGCTGTGCAATGATTCGCGAATCGCTTCCAGGCGTTCTCTGATGTGCCGAACCGTAGCTGCCTTATCGTCGCTGAGACGGGCAATCACCTCGAGATTTGCTAAGCCCTGCTCAACTCTTGCGATTCGTGAGGCAAGCGAGTCATGGTCAAATGCTGTTTTTTCTTCTTTACTCATTTTCCGTACCTCTCTTCTTACCCCTGGGCCAACGTATCTAATTCCTCAAGTCGCTTCTCAACAATCGGTGGCAAATGTGTCCCACTGCTTCCTGTATAGCCGAGAAGTACTCTGTGTCGCAGCACCTCGTATGCCTCTCTAGATTCCGATGAACCGGGGTACTTCTCGATGCAAAAAATCAGACAGCGCTTGGCAAGTGAGTCATACATTGGACTGGGTAGCATGTCGTATGTCTTACCAAGTGCGCAGCTTGCACGCATTCGTTGCGACTCCTCAAGAGATTCTTTGGCCATAATGTCGTGAAGATGACGTTCGATTTCAAGGATCTCGACTTCTCGTTCTTCCCAACTGAGCGCGCCACCCGCGCGCATCTGTTTCAGTAGAGCGATTGTCTGTTCTACATCAAGACGTTCTATTTTTCCCTCTCTCTCAAACGACTGACGCCAGGTTCGGATGCGGTCTGTCTCGGCGGAATCCTCGTCGAGTTGTTTGACGAGCTCGGAAAGTCGAGTGTCGATTACCTCTGAACTAAGTTTTGAGGAAACATAGAATCGAACCAGAAGATCCA
>CAYGNZ010000058.1:5748-10163 GCA_964351345.1 uncultured Bdellovibrionales bacterium
TCGATTACCTCTGAACTAAGTTTTGAGGAAACATAGAATCGAACCAGAAGATCCATCGCGCGACTCCGCTCGAAAAGTTCGTCGCTTTGTCGTATTGCGTCTCGTAGCAAACGCTCACCTTTTTTCTGTTCTCCTCTGGTCAGGTAAAACTCAGCGCGGTCTAAGAGCGACATCGATGCCTCCTTCGGAGGTGTTGCGATGCGCGTAGGAGCCTCGACTCCGTGAGATATGTGGCAGGAACTACAGTTTGCATCAAGAGAACGTAGGAGACTGAGCGCGTATTCCTTTTTCCCCGATTTGAAATGCCGATAGGTTTGAGCCGCTTCGTCCGACAGTATTCGAAGCTGGATTCCAAAACTCGGCACGTCTTGAAACTCTGAGTTCGAACGATGCAGATCTTTGGTTTGTTCAGAGAATTGTTGCAGTAGCGATTGAATTTTCGCTTCCTGAAAATCTGAGAGGAAATTCGCTCTGCTGAAGCTCACTCTCTGGAGTGCTCGGTAAGAGTCTAGCGCTTTGTCGGACGATGTAGCGGAACTCTTCTTAACTGGTGGAGCAGGGGTGATTTTCTTCTCCATGCAGGCCGGGATGAGTAGCAGGCTACCGAGGGCGACACACGCAAAATTTTTCGACCAAACAGCACCAGAACGCCTTTGCAGATACATAGACTAATCCCCCAGTTAAAACTTAAAACGAAGAGTACAACTCGCCAGAATGAAGGATACGGCGACGGCAAAGTTCAAGCCATGATCTAACCCAGCCTGTAGAATGGCGATTCGCGTGAAAAGCGCTGAGACCGTCGTGCCGTATGATCGAGATCAGGCTCGGGAGCAATTAATCAGACTATTCTCTGAATGTTTGAACGAATGCAGTGATTGGAGGTCACTATGAATCCAAAATTCCTCTCGATGACTACCGCACTCTTTATTGTCGCGAGTGTGTTTTTTGCTGCGCCAATTGCTGCTCAAGAGAAACAGTCCCCGCGGAGAACTGAATCCCAACGGACGCCTAAAATCGAGACCTCGAATGCAGAAAATCGACGACGCACCTTTGGCTATCAGCCTAAGACGAAAATCGATCAGGAAGAGCTGCGAAAACGGGCAGAGAAGAAGCGAGAAGAAATTAAAAAGGTACGAAAAGAACTCTCACTTGGGCACGCAGGGAGAGGAGTGGATGTTGAGGCTGGATACGAAGCTGCGGGTGATTAAGTTCTAGGAATTGCGAATGAGATTTCAGCTACCCTGACCAAAGAAGGCCAGAGTAGCTGCAGAAGATATGGTCGATAACTCGCTACTCCTTTGAACGCGGGGCGTGAGTTTTCACTAGCTTCTCAGCGATCTCTTTTGCGGCAGGAGCACACACGGGATGTCCCCAGCCGCCCTTACTCGCGCCATCTTCGATATCATATACGATGTTATCGTCTTTGGTGGTGCTTACTCCTCCTGGCAAATAGTCGAGACCGAGTGCATGACGCAATTTCCAGGCGATGTTGTGATCTGCACAAGAGCTATCACCACTCACACCCAGGGCACCAATCAGTTCTCCGTCTTTGGCATACAAGGCCAAGCCTCCACCGAACACATTAACGCCCCCAATCTTTTTCCCAACCATCGGGTCGCTCTTTGTTCCGATCTTTGTGGAGTCACCACCGTATGCGACTGAAGTGTCGACAGGATTACTATGCTGAAGTCCAAAAAGACTTCCGCCTGGCTGCACCGCGGAAAACAAATTTGCAGTCGAGAGGGTAAGTCCGGGTAGGCTAAATGCGTTTGCGGTGTTTGCCTTTTGCGCAGAGATTACTCGGCTTCCTGGCCACTGGTCTCCACGACTTTCACCAGAGAAACTGACTGAACTAACAACGCCATCGCGGTCGACAACGCTTGCCCACATCTGCAAACCGAAACCGCCGTTTTCTTCCTTTACGATTTCTTTAAGCGCCTTCTGAACTTTTTCCTGACTCGGTAACTCCGACGCCTGGGTAAGGGGAGTAAAAAAAGCGCACGAGGCGAGAGCCATAACCGCAAGGATTCGGACATTCATGGTAATTTCCTTAGTTAATCTGTGTGTAAAGCGAAAACGCAATTAAACACCGAACTGATTAGTTCGCAAAGCCAAACACTTAAAAAGGCTCAAAGTACGGTGTAGGAACCTGATCGGGCTTAGGCAGCTGAGGGGTAGGAAATTGCCTTATTAGCTAAGAGGTGTATTTTAAAATATGCAATGGCGAGGTGGCGACCCCTCTCGCTCGATACTAATTGTTCAGAGGAGGATCAATGAACACGAAAAAGATTGGAATTTTAACAGGTCTTGCAATTTCCCTGCTTGGACTCGGAGCGTGCCAGAGCGATCATTCCGCTGAGCGAGGTGCTGCAGAGCAAGTAGGTAAGAACATCGATGACCTCGCAGACGAGTCTCGTGCGCGCCTCAATGAGCTAGGCGACGATATCGAAGAAAGCGCGAAGCAAATGTCTGACAACGCGCGTGATATCGCCAAAGATGCCAAAGAGGCACTAAACGATGTTGCAGATGACTTCGACGAGCAGGCAGCAAACACCGCAGACAATGCTGAAGATATTGCTGATGATGCAGAGGCGGATATGCAAGATGCCGCTGATGACACCATGAATGCTGCGAAGCAGACTGGTGAGAATGCAGAGGATCTTGCCGAAGAGATGGAGAAGGAAGCTGAGGAGGCAATGCCCCAGTAGTTTCAAACTGCTCTCAAATTAAATGACGCTGTTTCACTCAATGTGGGGCAGCGTCTTTTTTTGTCTTTTTTTTGAGCTTTCAGAATCTTGTGCGCCTTCTCTCGAAGCCTTGGCAGCGAGGTTTCATGGAGAGACCGCGCATTGCATGGGGCGTCTCCAGAGCCAATGATATTGTCTCTTACGACTTCTAGTTTTTGGTTTTGGCCGCGTGGGGGAGGAAACCTCGCTGCCAAGGCTTCGAGAGGAGGCTCGCCGTTGCTGCATCAAGCGACGAGAGGGTTTTTATACGCTTCATACAGTGTTGCTTGATTCTCTGAGGAATGCGCAGGAGAGGAGGATGCGGGCGGAGCTTGCGTCGGCTTTTTCTATAACTCCTTGTTGGACTAGGGAATCCGCGATGAGGTCTATGGTTTTGAGATATTGCGAGTGTTGTTGGGTGGGGCGAAGTACGCAGCGCTCGGATCGGTACTTTACTTGGCAGGTGTTTACACTTCTTGAGACTCGATGCAAGACCAGACGATTTTCCGTGGTGGCCTTGTTTTGCTGTTGAAGAATCGCCTCGATGAATCGATTGATCAGAAGTGCGGTGCCACGGGCGGCGTATTCTTGGCGTGAATTGGAGCAGCCAATGTTTGTGTTCGGCTGCGCAGCAACAATAGAGAATACCGCAAAAAAGCTAAAGAAAGTAAGTGCGATAATAATATGCTGCCCAAGCCTACGTCTGCTCATGTGTAGGTTATCCGAATTGAAACTAAAAGCGTGACTTTCTTTCTATTAGGCTAGTTTGAGTTCGCTGTTATATTCTCAAGGGCCTGCATGAGGGCAGACTCATATTGCGGGGTTTGCCCACCAGCAAAGCAAAATAAGGGCTGAACTTGCGACTATGGTGTAGCCGAGTTCTTTATGATCCTTCCAATACAGAATTAAATACACAAGCATTGCCGGATTAAGTAAGAGACAGGCAAGTCCCCACCAGACACTCCGCATGAACGAGCGAATGAGGAGAAGCACATAGGTGAAGAGACTGACGAGAAAGGCCAGATAAAACACAATCGTCGTGGCAGTATCGAAAAACTCTTTCATCTTGAATGCCCGTCGCGAGTCAGCAAAGTACGGAGTTTATCGAAGTCCATTGAAGCTTCAAGGGGCCTGATTGTCGTCTCAATTTGCTGATGTTTGTATTGTTGTTTTGAGTACAATACTACGGTTCGACCGCGAGCGCACGGAGAGATGCGGCAGAGGTTGCGCGGAGACCTGCGATTACGACCGTTACCTCGTCACCTTCACGTAAGACGGTTTTCCCGCTGGGTACGCCTTCAATTCCAGCTTTTTTCACTGTGACAATTAGGCAGCCCAGCGGGAGTTCTAAATCTTTGATGTGTTTTCCGTCCATGACAGAACGAGGTTCGACAACGAGGTCGAGTAAAATTGGTTCGGTATCGTGACTTTCCCTCGGACCGCGAAGTTTGAGGTTTAAGCCGAGAAGTGAGTCGTAGATCGGTTTTTGGTTAAACCATTCTGCAACAAGGTAGGAAGTCATGCTCGCCCCAAGCAGGCTAAATAAGAGGTCATAGTTCGCGGTCATTTCAACAATAAGTACGACGCCCGTAAGTGGTGCACGGACAATGGCCGAAAAATAAGCAGCCATTCCTACTATCCCTAAAACGGACGGATCTGCTTCGAGCGAGGGCATCCAGGCGTTCCCGA
>CAYGNZ010000058.1:10173-12382 GCA_964351345.1 uncultured Bdellovibrionales bacterium
ACGTAGCCCACGAACATTCCGAGAAAGGCACCTTGCGCAAGCATGGGAGCAAATACCCCGCCTGGAACACCAGATGAATAAGAGAGAATGGTGAGAAGGAATTTAAGCGCAAAAAGAGAAATTAAGACAAGTGCGCCTTGCTCAAAGCTTGATGTCTCTCCTCTAAGAAAGGTCTCGACGGTGACATTTCCCGGTCCGAGCAACAAAGGAATTTGCCAGCAGACGGAGCCGACCACAAAACCGATAATCGCCGCACGTCCCCAGCGAGGTAAGCGATCACGAAAGTTTGGAATTTTGGCGAGAACAAAAAGTAAGCTGCGATTGAACAAAACGCCGAAAAACCACGCGACCAGACCTACGATCAAAATTAACGGAAGTGACTCAAGCGGAAGTGAGGGAAAGTTGCGAATGGCAAAAGACGGGGAAGAGCCAATCAGCGTTCGAGTGACGATGTCAGCAGTAACGGCCGCAATCAGAGCAGTACCATACGTCAGCGGCGAGAGTTCTCGACGCAGTTCCTCGAGGACAAAAATAAAACCTGCCAGAGGAGCATTAAACGCTGCGGATAAGCCTGCGCCAGCTCCGCAGGAAACCAAGTGTGCCATTGAGCGACGAGGAACACGAAAGAGCTTACCAGCGGCAGCACCAACCGCAGCGCCAAGTTGCACAGTTGGACCCTCACGGCCAAGGGATAAACCCGCACCAATTGCTAACACCCCCCCAATAAACTTTACCGGAAGTATTCGCTCCCAGCGCATTGCTCTGAGGTGAAGGATAACGGCTTTTGTATGCGGAATACCGCTTCCTGTCGCTTCCGGAGCGAAGGTAACCGTGAGCCAGCCTGCGATTCCTGTAACCACTGCGCAGAGTAGTGCAAAGGCCAGCCCACCCGCGTAGGAATATTGGGAAAGGTAAGAGAGGATTTCGTTTCGAACTGCTTCTGCTTCTTCCAGTGCGAGTTGAAAACTGACCGCAAGAAGCCCCGCGGAGATACCCACTACGGCGGCACGAAAAAAGTATAATTGTCGTCGTCCCCTCAGATGTGAGAGGCGCCGATAGTCGGAAAGGATATTTTTCATCGCACGTTTTAAACTAGAGGATTATTTGTCTAGTTCGTCATGGAGAGAACCAGAGACGACGTAATATGCTCCTAACACTTTAAACTTCGGTTTCTTGATTTAGACGTTAGGTGTAGGAGTATATTGGAGCACCGGAGGTGCGACCAGAAGACAAATACTGAGCCCGGGGAGGGGAGGGGTAACGTTCAGCCCAAATTGTCAGCTCTGATCGAGCTGGCCTCATATTGTTAGGAGCATATTTGTTGTCTGGTTTCCTCTCCGAGGAAACAATATACTTCGCCCACGGAAAGATTTTAAAAAACCGAAATTTATTCTGGGCTCAGTATACATACGCCTCTACGGTTGCTTCGTCTAGTAGATCTGGACGCCTTGCAGGGGAAACTTGCGGCGTCAGAGCTACATTCGACGGAATTTCAGGCATTCTCACTAAATTATTGAGATTCTTTGCTCTTAAAAAGCAAGCTACAAATCGGGTAGCTTAACAAACCTGCGAGCACGCCAGGGAAAACATTGTAGACGTAGTCGTTGAGACCGGCTTGTTTCCACGCAACAGCAGCGATGATTCCGATAAGCAGCATTAGTACTGAGACCAATTCGCTGGGATTCTTTCCGAGACATTTTACTAGTATCAACGGCGCAAAGGCCGAGGCCAAGACTGCCCAGGCAAAGGTGACTAGTGTGAATACGTTGTCGGTGCCGAGGAGCGCTACACTCAAAGCCGCCGCTGCGATTACTAAGGTGCCAACTTTGGTGAGGCGATAGTTTTCACGAAGACGAGGTAGCAAGTCGTGAGTTAAGGCGGCAGAGCTGCTGAGTATTTGAGAATCGGCCGTTGAAATTGCCGCGGAAAAGAGACCAGCGAGAACTAAACCAGTGAGTGCCGGAGACAGGAGAAGTGCAGAGAGCTGGGGTAAGGCAAGCTCAGGATCAGTGGCGAGTAGCTCGGGTAGTGCTACTCGGGCAGAGAGCCCCACAATGAGGCAAAGGCAGGAGAGAATAGTCACTAGCGAGAGGTAGTAAAGGACAGCTCTACGCGTGTTTTTCGCGCTATCGATCACCATAAATCGAACCATCACATGCGATTGCCCGATTACTCCCATCCCCGCAAAGAGCCAGCCAAGAAAGTAGGC
>CAYGNZ010000059.1:0-3982 GCA_964351345.1 uncultured Bdellovibrionales bacterium
CTACTTCCGTGGACGGACGACCAATTGGTAGACGAAGTCTGGGGCGGCCTGAGGTTTGGGTTCTGATTTCCAGAGGAAGAACGTCAGCACGCTTGCTTGTCGTCTAAAGTCTAAAAATTCAAGGGCAAAATCGGGGTGAGTGCTGATGAGGTACGTAGAGCCGGAGGGATGTGCGTGGTTTGTCAGCGGGATTGCTCTGTCAGTTTGATCGTTTTTCGACAGAGAATTGTGCTCCGACCACTCAAGCAGATCGTTGTATTCGAAATGCTCGGCAACTCGCACATTCGTCGATAAGTCCAACATCAATCTACCGTGCGTAAAGCCCGCAACTCGAGCGTTCAAGTCTGGGGCATAGTACTCGCTGAAATTTGTAATCGGCAGTTGGTAGTAGAGATCTTGTAGCACCACTGAAATTTGCAGACCTGGGATTTTTCTCTTGCCGTGACTTTGTTCGAATAGCTTCGCCTCGAGTGAGGTAGGACTCATCGCATGAAGTGCAATCAAGGCGCAGGGGCTACTAAAGACTTCCGGGGATTGCAGAGTTGATTTACCGCTAAAGCGGGAAAATATTTGGTCGAATCCCGTCCGGGTCGAGAGATTCGTCCCCAAGCAGACTCGCTGCTGCCGCGAGAAAAGTGCTCGAAGTGATTCATAGCGAACCAACTCACCGCGCTTGAAGCTTTTTAGCGGTTGCAAGCGAGTGGTCACGTCTGTCAGCTCTATCGAATCTGTAGACTGAAAATTTTTGATGAAACTATTAATTTCACCTTTTTCTTCCGCGCCTGCCTGCGTGTGAGTAAACAGCAGTAATTGAACTACCAGGAGCATGCCGAAAAAAATTTGTTGAATCTTGTGTACTACCATTTTTTGAAAACCTCTATGAACCTCTTCGTATGATCCGGCCCCCTCGTCTTTCCATTGCGCGCTTCAGCGACGGAGGGAGGAGAATTTTGGCCTCAGCACACTTTCCCTGTTCCTCTCTGGGTAAGTTTACCAAGATATTTCGCTTACGAATCTTCGCCGGCATACTGCGAATTCGTTGATTGAGATACTTTGCTCGCGCGAGCACTTCAGAGGTCACACCGCCGTCTCTTGCGATGTCTTCAAGATACCGCTCAGCGTCAACATAATCTTCCTCTCCAATGGTGGTATCAAAACCGATGAGCCTATCTCTATCGATTAAGAAATGATGGAAGAAGTAGATTTTGTCTGTGGCATCGGGAATACGTTTTCCGTTTTTGAGTCGTTTCGTTCTACCTTTGATGTAGCGATTTGCCACGTCTACCAGGTCATACGCAGGTTTGTTCTTACAACTGTTTGCCCCAGCGCTGTCGAGGCAAAGAAAGAGGCCAACGTGCTGAGCCTGTAGTAACTCTGGCACTTTAAAGGTAAAACTTGCCCCTGCTTGAAGATCACCTGCTTCGAGCACCTTTGTCACCGACTGAAAAGCGCCTGAGCTTGGCCCAAGATTCTCCAAACTCAGCAACAGTCTAGGCTTACGTGTATAGCGCAACTCTTTTTGGATAATATCCATATCTCCCTGCATGCAGCGAGCCTCTGAATAGATTTTCACGTGGAAGTAGTATTCGCCATCAATCATCGACATTGGAACGTAGCGTGCCCGTATGTTCTCTGGGGCATCACTGAGAGGAATTTCACTCTTCAAATCACTGGAGAAGTTGTTCGCGGAGCCCAAATGAAAAGTTCGTTCAGGTGGCAAACTTCGAAGCTTATCTGACGTCGTAGTGTCTGAGGGGTTTCCGGCGACTGAGGTCGTGCTTGAACTCTTCGGCGCAGGACGTGCTTTATCCCAAGCTAAAGGAATAAGCGCCATCAGTATAATAATACCGAGCAGAAGATTTTGGACGTTTTTGTCTTTGAGGTTCATCGGTATGGAGAACGCGTCTGTCGGAGCAAGGTCTGATCAGCAGCAAGTATAACGCTACTTGCGAATACTTGTCCGCAGTAAAATAAAAAAGCGGGGGAACCTTTAAGATTCTCCCGCTTAATACCTCTTTATCCCGCTAAGCCTTACTTACGGGACTCCAGATTTCGCTGGACGAAATAATCTCCAGTGATAATACCATCAGCAACGATTAGATGGTCTTCAATTGAATCAGTCGCACCGTCAATTTCAAGATTTATTACATACTGATTTGCTTTCAGCGGTAATTGACGAACCTGATTGACCTGGTGGAAATTTCCGTCGGCACCAAGAATTCTATCATCAAGGGTCACGGCAGAAGCAGCACGCACTGTTGCGTTCATTCCACGAGACGGTGCGTCTAAAGCAGTCTTGTGAACTGCTGATTGAGCTTCCTTCTGCACCACCATTGGGTGCTTCTCGGTAACGTGCGTGCGATACGGCCCGTAGCCGATTTCATAGAGCGGCTTTTCCTCAGGACCACGAATGACTTTCGCCACTCGGACTGGCTTCTTGGCAACTGGACTCCACACGTAGTCACCCTGGCTAATCGCATCGATCTTTACGCTCGTAATCCCATCACCCATGAGCACCAGGGTTTCAGGAGAAAAGCAGCCGAATTGTCTTTCGGCACGACACTTATATTCGCAACTATCTGGCCCACCAACACGAGTGCACTGAACCTCGTTTTTGTCTTCGCGGTACGCGTAGTAGTCTTGAAGATCTTTGCACTTGGCCGCAGTCCCCTTCGCCTGGCGTTCACCAAGCTCGCTCCCAGTCTGATCATCAGACATATCGAGATCGAATTGATCGACAATATCTCCTGGTCGCAACTGGTCTTCCGGCGTATTCGGATCTACTACCCGCGAATTGTCATTCGCTGCGGTAGGCGTCGTTGGACTAGTTGTCGGACTATCCGGCGGAGAGGCAAACGCAGTAGTGGTGAATAGAAAAATTGCTCCGAAGCCTGATGCGGCGAGCAATGAAAAGATAGATGAATTTTTTTTAAAACCTTTCGATAAGGACACGGGACGGAACTCCTAGCTTGCTTACAGTAGTAGTAGTAACGAACACCTCACCTCAGCCCCACAACCTCTTAACAGCAGAAATTCTATTGTATCAAATATCACAAAATTGTAACAGTAAATTTTGCGGTAATGTAAATATTATGTTGCATTTTAGTCGGAAATTGATGCACCATAGAATCTCATTGCCTTAGATACGTTATCACCCCTTAATCATAATTAGTCTCCTTAAGGAGAAAAGAGGTAATAATTCTAACAAGATGTGCTGATGCTGCGGTGGAGGTAGTAAAGAAGTTTTTGAGCCCAAGTCGAAAGGGTAGCCAAAAACGGAATTTTCTAATCACTAAAGCAGGAGAGATCACTTGCGATCAGATTCAGACAGCCAACTTGCATTCGAGAACGACGAAAAAGGAAATGCAATTCTTGAATTCGCAATCGTTCTTCCTCTAATTTTCGCTCTCTTTCTCGCCACAGTCGAGTTTACTCGAATCTTTCGAGTAAAAGAAATGATGTCACTAGCAACACGTGAAGCTGCACATCTCGCCTTTCGCGAATGCTTCGATTCACAAGGTTCCCTCTGTAATATCGGCGGGGATGACATCAATAAAATCGATGCTTGTCTTGATTACTTTGCGGGTCAAGTAAAAGCGAGTATTGATACTCGACTACCTGATATTACTCTTACGTTGAGTATTTATGCTTTCGATACACCAGACCCTTTAGATCCAACTCTCGGCACCATCCAGAGAGTTGGAATAACTACGGAGCCGACAAACCCGCCGTCCTACGGCCAAGGAACTGAAACCAAATCAAAGTTTACCCCTGCGCGAGTCACCGCACAGTACCGGGATATCATTAAGAAACAACAGTTATTGGTCTTCGCTGAAATTTATTACAACTTTCCGTTTATTTTTCGAGATGAACAAAAACCAAAACCGACTGCTGAAAGTATTGTCAGTACCAATTGGTTCGCTGGATCAAGTATTCAATTTAACCCCTCAATAGAGATGTACGATGTCACTGTTTTCTAGTA
>CAYGNZ010000059.1:4082-12218 GCA_964351345.1 uncultured Bdellovibrionales bacterium
TCGCTCCAATGAGGGCGGCGCGATCATGGTGATCTTTGCCGTCTTAGTTCTTTGCGTCGTGACGCTTACCGGTCTCGCGGTCGATACAGGAAATCTTTATTCGGCAAAAATTGGCGTGCAAGCTGCTGCAGATGCTGGTGCGCTTGCCGGTGCGTCTTTGAATGCCTTGGGAAGACCTCAATCCGAAGTTGAGCAGGGTGCTCTGGATGTGGCGATGATGAACTTACAACTGAAAGGAATTCGAACAACGGAGGATCCAGTTGTTACCTTTGATCCCTCTGACGGAATAAAGATACACGTTGACATCAACGCAACGGTAGATATGTATATCCTCGCAAATCTACCGACCGTTGGTGTTCCTTTCCAAGTCGTCACGGGTTCTGCTACCGCCGAGGTAAACCCAGCCGCAATTAGCCTCATGCTCGATATCTCAGAGTCCATGGCCTGTCCTTCAGTTTCCGCTCCGGATGAACCTTCGTGTGGATGCGCCCCGAATTGCGATCAAACGGATCTAAATTCAAGACTTAGTGCGCTCAAACTTGCCGTGCTCGGAGATAGCACCGATCCACAGAATCCTGGCTTCCTCAGTTTTTTTGATGAGCAGCGCGATGCGATTGGTCTGATCCTCTTTGGTACTGGTGCGAAGACGATGGTCCCCATGAGGCGGGGGGGTGGATTCAGTTACGCAGAGATTTCAACTGCAATCCGCAACGCCACCGCACAGGGTGCAACGAATCATGCGGACGCACTATACCAAGCCTACTTTGACACAAAAGACGCGCTATTTCTCGATGAGGCTTCGTTCTTGCTTTTTACCGACGGTGCTCCCACCGCAGCTCGATTCTTCTTTACCGAAGGGCTACGACGTAACAACGACGTGAGGATTGAAGCTACGCGAATGACTCCCCCTGCGATGGAAGGAACCGAATGGCAGGACGTAGCGGAGTATGACTACTTAAGCTGGGGTGCGGTACTAAATGGTGTTCACTTGCCAAACGAGACCTACTTTTACCCACCCTATGATGATCAACAGAACAATGGCTACTGGGAACCCTTAGAACTCTCGCATGTCGACGCGAAACGTCCGCCAGCCTGGATAGTAAACCCTGCATTTGACTCAAAAGGCCTGCAATCTGCCGCTGGGTATAAACCTTCAGAAAATCTCGACACAAACGCCCCTTGGACTGGCCTTGCCAATGTCGCCCCGCGAGGAATGGAGGTGTATATGCCTGATAAATCAATTCGACGATTAGGCTTTGAAGATCGCTGGACGGCAGGAGGGTATCAGTGGAATTTGTGGGAAGAAGGGGAACACTTGAAACTCTACTCCGACATTGCGCTGGCAATTTCCGATGTCATCCGCGAGCAAGGCAATATCTTCTATGGTGTGGGCTACGGTCAGCCTGCGCCCGCAGGCTTCGACCCCTATCAGAATGCAATGGACCCGACAAAGAGAAAGGACTACTTGATGAACAGAATCACAGTGGATCCTTGCGCGCTTGCCGAATTTAATCCGCCCTTTCCGGGAGAAGGTGTGAAGGAATTACATGATTTGGCTGCGGGTGGGATTAGCACTGGCTCATATTATCCGGCAGCAACTCCAGAACAGATGCAAGATGTCTTTATGCGAATCGCACGGAAAATTAAAATGCGAATGGTGAGGTAATGACAGCGTACTCCAAGAAGTCTCCCCAGAATCTTCTCCGAAATGAGTCGGGCGCGGTGATGCTAGAATTCGCCCTTACCTCCATGCTGTTTTTGTCACTGATTGTCGTGACGATGGAATCAGCAGTCGCGGGTTTCCGCGCCCTCACTACGCAATATGTCGCTTCAGATGCGGTGCGTCAGGGTATACTATTTAGAGATTATGATAACGTTCCTGCCTTAAAAACCTACATCGTTGATCTCGGTCAACGACTCGGTGTAACCATTGACCCCGCGTTAATTGAGATTTGCGGCGGCGATGATCTTAATGAAGAAGGACGCTGCGGCGGTGCGTCCAATATGGGCGAATCCGAAAGATTTCTCGCGGTCCAAATCGAAACTACCACACCGTATTTTCTTGGGCTGATGGAAATTCAATTGCTTGGACAAGCAATGAGTCGTAACGAGCGACGATAGACTCGCTACACAAATATTCCGTATCGTGCCAAAACACCCGCGAGCAAACTAAGCAGTGCCAAGGCGGTTGAACTCATCACAGTTTGCGTGGCAAGCACCTCGGTTGGGCTTGTTTTATTGAATTGTGCTTCAGCAAGTTTCGGCAGAACAAGAAAACTAATCGCAAGTAAGAGAAAGCTCGTAGGGATCACTCTGAACGGAACCAAAGCGCAAGGAATTGCAGGGCCTATCATCAGTGCAAATGCATAAAGCTGAGAGAGACTACCGGGCCGGACAAGCGTCGAGCCATCTTTCTTACGCACCTCTCGCTGCACTTTCCAGCCACTCGCGAGAAACACCTTTGCATTTCTAATCACCAAATACGCAAACACCAGACAAGCGACAGGAAAACCGTATAAGGCATAGACGAGGTACACTCCAAGATCCTCAGTGTGTACCTGACTCAAGACTCCTAGAACTCCATACAGAGAACAACGAATTAAATTAGAGCTTGCAACTATCAGCACCCCCCGCACTCGTTGAAGATCAACATGCTGCTCAGCAATTGAGAGAACTGCGACCACAGCAAGAGCTCCGACCAAGCCAGGATGTTTAGTAAGATGATACGTGCCGACCACGAGCACCACCTGAGCGGCTTGTAGTAGCATCAGCAAATTTGCCGTGAAAGGGACATCCTCTCGATCCTTACTCAGCGAATAGAAATGCGAGAGAGCAATTGAAATCGTTATGATTGCAAAAACAATGACGTCACGGAGCACAATCCCTGATGCGCACCAAGCACCAATGAGTAGAGGGAAGTACAGCGAAAAACGGTACAGGCTCGCGCCCTGGTCTGCGAGTAGGGCCTCTTTAATGGAGACCTTCTTCCTCGTGGGAGGCTGAGGTGAGGCCGCAACAGACTTTGGGGTCGTCGACGGCCTTTCGCGCGATTTATTCCTCTTGCGCTGCTTTCCTCGTTTTCGCTTGTTTTTTGACTTCGGCATTCCTATCCTTTGTGCACCGCAAAACCCTCTTTGCCTACCCTGGATGACAAATCTCGATGAGTGCTTTATTGTCTTTCTGCCTCAAGCTTTGCCGCAGAGGTATCGCGTAGCCTTTTTCTTCTCCCCTCAATATTTGGCGTTATGAGCAAAGAAGTCCAGCAAATGTTTCACTCTATCGCCTCGCGATATGATTTCACGAACGATGTGCTCAGTTTTGGTATGCATCGACTGTGGCGTCGCAAAGCGGTTCGACTTGCCCAAATCGCAAAAGGGCAGTCTGTCCTCGATATTTGTGCAGGGACAGGAGACTTGGCTTTTCAGGCAGCAAGTGTCGTCGGCCTTGAGGGACGGGTGCTCGCGTTGGATTTCGTTCATGCGATGCTCTCACTCGCGCGTGGGAAGAATCTTCGACGAACAGAGCAGGGGCAGTTGTCAGTGCATTTCGTCCAGGGTGATGCCATGGCGCTTCCTCTTCCCGATTCAGTATTCGATGCAGTCACTGTTTCATTTGGGATTCGCAACGTAGATGATCCACTTGGCGCTCTTGAGGAGATGAAGCGAGTAGTTCGCAACGGTGGTAGCGTTGTCGTCCTCGAGTTCGGTCAACCGTACCTTCCGATATTTAAATCGCTGTATACATTGTATGGCAAATACATCATGCCTCGAATCGGTGGAATACTGACCGGAAATCGAGATGCCTATCAATATCTTCCCGAAACTGCCGAAGCCTTCACCGCCGGTAAGGATTTTCTAGAATTGATGAGCAAGGCCGGGCTGAGTAGTCCTCGAGCCTATCCACTCTTATTCGGCCTCGCCTACATTTACCGGGCTACTGCACCCTAAGCATTGTCCTTCGTACGTCGGTAAACATCTAGTTCAATTGCACTTTCTCTTGCTCTACTTGCTCTAGGCGCTCTCTGCTTGGGGCTAAGGCAAGCAGTACGCTACAGTCTGAGGAAGTGTGAACGAGAGACTCCGTTTTGGGCATGTATCGATGAAGTCATCGCCGCTCTCAAATCTACTCAGCGAGTTCGCCCGTAGCTTACTCGATGACGCTGGACTAAGTGGTATCGCTTCACGCGTAGCGACCGGAATCCCTCTTGGTCAACTTGAACTCTCCCAACTTTGCGATCTGCCACTCCCGCTGCTTAATATCCTCTGCTCTATCCGGCAGAATTGTAGACGTGCTACCTCTGCTGATATTCCTCGAATTATCGTCATCCCCAATGCCGTCTCAAATGATCTCCCACGCCAGAACCAAGCGGTGACAGAAGTCCTGTCATACTTGCAGAATTTTCACTTCGCCCACGATGAAGTTCAGTTTACATTTGAAAGTTGGCGAAGGAACAACTCGCAAGAGGAGTTTCTTGATTTTCTTCACGCGGTATTACGCGAAATCGAGCTGTCAGAGTTTGTGCTGATTGGTCCCCCAAGCGAGCTTTTGGAACATGAGCTTGCCGATCCCGAAATGAACTCGGCGCAAGTTCAGAAGTTTTTTCATTGCTTGACCTTATTTCCCAAGGTGCGACTACGAATCGATATCGATTCAGCGTTCTATGATACCTGCCTCGCTAGTGGCGTACCGTTCGAACTCTCTCATTCGCTACCGCTCCGTCAAACTTCAACATTGCGACTAGATCCCCTTGCCTCTGCAAATCGCATCATCTCGCTCCTAGCTAAGCTCCCCAAAGTAGAACAACTTTATTCTTGGGAACCGAAACGAGGTCTCTCGCTAAGTGATTTTTCTGTGGATGCTCCATTGCGCTTTGATCTTTTGCGAACAATCGCAATTGTCAGTCTCCTCCTTCCCGAATCAGCGCAGGTGAGACTCGCTCCCCAGCTCCTCGGACCCTCTCTCACCCACCTCTCTCGGCATTTTGGCGTACAACACTGGGGCCCTTATTGCGTAAATCACGAGCATCTAGCCGACGAAACGCTCAAACAGTTAGGATTCTCCAGCATGAGCTCCCAAGGAGTCCCATCCGGCCAACCTTCTCTCTCAGATTTGCGGCAGGTCAATGGATAGACTGACTGAATTAAGGCTTTGTTGCAGTGCGGGTCTGGATACCTCGGCATTTCGCGGTCTACTTTCGGTTGATGAGCTTAATTGCACACAGAGTTACTCCCCACTCTGTTTCGACAAGCTACAACGCGGCGACTGTGAGCTTAGTCTTGTTCATAGGTCTGATTTTCTCGCTTCTCAAAACTACACCGCACTACCGTATGGTGTGCGCTCGGCTGCACCCTCGTACGGAGTCTCCCTGCTCCTTCCTTCCTCTTCCAAGAAAATCGACACCCTGTTTGTTGAGGAAGAACTCGATCTCGATCTCTCTCTACTTCGTGCTGGCCTGGAGCAGCTTGAGCATATTCCACGATTTTCCAGCTATTATTTTTTAAACTCACAGGATGTTGATCAACTCCAGCAGCGCTACTCTCCAGCCTTCGTTTTTTGTGACCGACAAACTCCGCACACGCTCTTGAATAACAATTACCGCATCGAACCCTTAGCGGCGCAGTGGCAAGAGATAGACGTTCCGTGGATTTCCAAAATTTGGCTTTGCTCTCCTGAGCTCAGCGCTGCGCAGCAACTACGTATTTGCCAGCTTCTGCAAGGTTCGATTCAAAGTGCAAATTTGTACGTTCGTGAATGGGCCGAAATGCATGGAATCGACCGCGATAGTCTTGAAACGGCTTTTATTTCTCAAACTCAGTTCAGTTTTTCTGATGCGGAGCTCAAAAACCAGCAAAGCAGTTCAGTGGTATCTCGAACCAATCCGCGGAAGATAGGCTCGATACTTCGGCACGCAAGTAACGGTGGGCGAATCTCAAGCAATGAGGCTTTACGAATTGTTGAGGAGGCAAGTTTTGAGGACTTGATGCTCGCTGCAAAAATGGCGCAAGAGAAGATGCGAGATTCGACTGAAATTCCGCTCTTGCTTACGCGCCGAGTACGATGTCGAGCTTTGGAACCTCGCAAAAAAACAAAAGTCCACGAACGCCATAATCGCTCACTGAAAGAATCTCGCAGGACGGACGCGGAACTTTTGGAGTACGTCCAAGACGTGATTGACGAAGGAGGTTCCCGAATAGAACTTGAAGCGCTCTATGCGCCAGAACTTGATCTACTCTCCTATCAACAAACCATAAAGACATTGACCCAGAGCGGAGGCATAGACCTCTTTGCTTTCTGTCCAGAGCATATTTGGGCAATCGCCAGCTCTGAACGACTTTCAGTCTTTTCAGTGCTTCAATCCCTCTTTGACTGCGGCTTGTCCGGATTGAGAAGTGAGAATTTTGGTGAAAGCTTCGACGGAGCGCAAGAATGCTGCCAGATGCGAGCATCAGAACTGACAAGTGTGTATCAATCCGCGCACGTGATTGGTCTTGAGACAAAGGCGCTTGTAACTTACAGCTCCGAATGGCAGCAAATTTTCTCCGCGCTTGAGCACTATCGTTCAATTCAGGATTCCTGCCAGGCATTTGAGTATTGTACGATCTTTCCACAGCATCCAGTTCATTATGCCGCAGCGGAGAATTCTCCTACTCCTCTAGAACAGTATCTTCGAATCCTCGCCGTCACGAGACTGTATTTAGACAATTTTGAGAACATTGCCAGCTCAGTTAATGCCGTGGGCTTGAATACTGCCCTGCTTTCACTGGAGTATGGGGCAAACAGTTTTGGAGAGGTCTATCTTAGCGCAAAGACTCGAGCGGAACTCGCTGCCGCCTACCGCTCATCACGGCAAAGTTTTTCTCAGCACCTTCACGCTCACGGGTTCGAAAGCCTTGAGGTCCGCTAAAGTACGGCGGAATCTACCACGAGGACTACAAAAAACAGCGCAAGATAAATAAGAGAAAAACCGAATACATCCCAGGCTCTTGTCTCTTTCTCTGAGGGATCGGTTTCAGCAGTCACTTTCAGGCGATGAGTCTTTACAATAAACACACTGCTTAGAATCATCATCGAGCACAGCGAAAACCAACCAAGCCGTGGGTCTGAAAGGACGAGAAGAACACTCACCGGCAACAACAGCATTGCGTAGACAAGCATGTGCACATGAGTAATTCGCTCTCCAGAAACCACTGGAAGCATCGGTACGCCCGCGCGCTGGTAATCAGCGTTCTTATTCAAGGCCAGCGCCCAAAAATGCGGCGGGGTCCAGAGAAACACGAGGAGGAAGAGTAGCACTGAGGTCAAGTCGATACTGCCCGTTACCGCGACCCATCCCACAATTGGTGGTACCGCTCCAGCCGCTCCGCCGATAACAATATTTTGCGGAGTCGTCCGCTTTAACCACATGGTGTAGACAAGCACGTAAAACAAATGGCCAAAGAGTGCGACGGTTGCGGCGAGAGGATTCGCGCCGAGCGCGAGCACCACAAGTCCTGCGAAACCAATGATGAAGGAAAACACTATTGCGGTGGTGGTGCTCATTCGACCTGCGGCGAGTGGCCGATTGGCAGTGCGCTGCATCAAACGATCAATATCGCGATCCCATACACAATTCAGCGCGCTGGCAGAACCAGAAATTAAGGCCCCTCCCAGCAAAGTGTAGAGCACAAGCGCAACATCGGGCGTTCCGCCAGCAGCGAGCACCATCGGGCACACCGTAGAAACCAAAAGCAGAGACATTACCTTCGGTTTGGTAAGACTCAAAAGATCAAGCATCCCGAGAGAACTCAGAACTCGACTCGGAGGCTGAGCCTCGACAGGTTTGTAGGCAAGTTGTTCGGAGCTCGTCGTCCGCATGCGCTTTTATGTTAGATATTCTTCAGTTAGAGACTATTCGGGGATGATCCACCCTGGGCCGCGAGGCTAGCACAACCCGGCAAGTTGGCAAACTAGATAGAGATTGTCGAAAATCGCCTATGCCGAGCGCTCTAAGGCATCGGCACCAGAGGAGAGGAAATCAGATACTGAGATATCGCTCTCATCTTCACCTAGGATACTCAACAATTCGTCAAGCTCCCTTGCCACCGCAGAATACTGTTTTGCCAGACCGCGCGTGGCTTTGGTGTCATAAGCTGTTCT
>CAYGNZ010000060.1:0-12193 GCA_964351345.1 uncultured Bdellovibrionales bacterium
GCGTCTTGAAGAGACACTTCAGGATGTGGTGGGAACTACCGTTCGTTTTAGCGTTTCTCCTACCGAGAACGGAGGCGAAGCTTTTAGCTTTCAGGTGATTGAAAAAGAAAGCGGCGAAGTGCTCCGAGAATTCCCAGAGGACTCAGTGCGAGACTTAGTTACTCGTCAGGATCTCGGGACTAGCTCGGGAGTATTATTCGACGAGGCGGCATAAATAGCCTAGCGGCTCTCTCGCATGCAGACGGGAGAGCGCTGCTGCTGCCACTAACCCACTAAAAACAAAGAATATTTTCAAACCTCTCCTCTAGCTCACTTTTGGAGTGAGTCTTGCATCCTTATCCCCTGAGCCGAAGAAGGGGAGAATTTTTCCTCATTGAGGCTTTCAAGCGCTTTGCACATAGAGCTGCCCCGAGGAGGAGAGACATGCCCGTAGTTCAGTTTTCTGGATTAGCGTCCGGTATTGATGGTCAGGCCATTACAGAGGCGCTCATTGACGCTCAACGTCTGGCGAGCGCTCCTCTTGAGAACAAAGTTACGGCAAACGAGGACGAGACGACCGCGCTCGAGGAGTTCAATACTCGTTTACTGACCCTAGACTCGCAGGTCTCAGACTTCCTCACTTTCCGAGGAGGTGCGGTAGAGAAAAACGCTAATTCAACAAATGAAGATGCCGTAACAGCCGTTGCAAGCTCCGATGCCGCAGCAGCCACAACCACAGTCAGCGTGCTCAATCTCGCTCGCTCGGCCACCGTCTCTTTTGATGACCGATTTAGTTCTACAGACACACCCTTAGCCCCCGGCCTTGTTGGTGCGGGTTCCATCAGTATCTCAATCGGTACCGGTGACGAGCTCACTACGGTTGATGTTCCAATAAATTCTACGACTACTCTTAGCGGGCTCGTGCAGGCGATTACGGATGCTCTTCCTGGCAAAGCACAAGCAAGTTTTGTCAATGCGGGGACCGAAACCAACCCTGAATACGCGCTTCTTATTCAAGGCGTAGAGTCTGGAGTTGAGCTAGGAACGATGAGTGTGAGTGTCTCAGGAAATGTCTCCGCAGAGGGCATTTTACAGGGTCAAAACGTGCTCCAAGCAGAAGATGCGGTTGTTGATGTGAGCGGGATTGGCCAGGTACGTCGAGCGAAAAACCAGATCAATAATCTTATTCCTGGCGTGAGCTTGGACCTGAAACAAGCGGGGACAGGTCCGACTACGATTTCTGTTGCCAGTGATGCCTCAAAGACTGCCGAGAAGGTGGCGAACATGGTCGAGGCCTTTAATGCCTTGGTAGAATTCTCCGAAGAGAATGACCGAATTGAGCGGGTAGAAACTGAAAAGGGCGTAACCAATGTTTTTGGTGATTTAGCGCGTACGAGAGTGGATGATCAAGCGATTGAGTCAATACGTCGTGCACTTTCTAGCTCGATCTCTTCGATACCTGATACCAGCGTGCGAACCATGGCCGATCTCGGTATCACCACAGAACGTGATGGAAAACTGAAGTTTGATGAAAGTACGTTTCTTGAATCAGTTGGAAAAGATAGTCGAGCAGTTGAAGGCCTTCTGCAGGGTTTCGCTGATAGAGTTGGGTCGGCAGAAGGAACTATCGCGCAGTATACTCGCTTCAATGGCTTGATTGATGGTGCAATAAACGCCAACAAAAATGAGAATGATTCGATCAACAAACGACTCGAGCGACTTGAGCAGAATCTTGATCGACAACGTGAATCGTTGAATTTACTTTACTCTCGACTTGAGTCCCGAGTCAGCGATCTAAACTCTCAGGGAGAGGCTTTAAACAACATCCTTGCGGGGCTCTAGTACGCGGTCATAACGTCTGAGAAAAGCCGAGAAAGACGCTAAGCTGCTGAAATAGCTTGCTTTTATAGCAGACTTCTTTGATCGCAAATATCATTAAAGATTTCCCTATATCCAGCCGACTTTATTCTTAGCAGTGGAGCAGGAGCTCCTTGCGCACATACTGCTACCACCAGTGTGTGAAGGGATAAAAGACTACGACTACTTACGGAGACTCAAGCGCCCAGGATACGGGCAGGGAAGAAGCTTGAGAAAAACAAAGGAATGGCTCTAACAATTCTATTCTCACCAATATACTTGCAATGATCTAAGCACGACGCGTCTACGGCACGAGCGTTTAGTTACGTGCAAGCGCGAGCGAAGAGACAGCGAGTAGCACCTGAGAAAGAAAGAGCCAGGGGATACAAGGACGAAAGCCCAGGGAGGGCGACGATATGCCTATCGCACAGTTTTCCGGACTCGCCTCCGGTATTGATTCTGCAGCATTAATTGATGCAGTAATCGAAGCAAAAGAGATTCGAAATGATATTCGCCGAGAAGAAATTGAATTTCTTCAGTCGGAAAACGATTCTCTTGAGGAATTCAACACCCAACTCTTAGCTCTCGATGACCTTATTGAAGGCTTTCGTACCGCAAACAACGGTGGAATCTCTAAGAGTGCATCGAGCACGGATCCAGCCGTTGCTACCGCCTCAGTGGGTTCAAACGCTTTTAACGCGGCATATACAATCGACGTCACCTCTGTTGCAGATACCGCGACAGGCTCATTTAACAATTCTTATGCAAGTTCTACGGCGACAGTCTCCGCCGGCTCAGGGGATGTCACGGTAACCGTAGGAACAGGCGCAGATCAGGTCACCTTAACCGCTACGGTAACCGGTGGTGTGACCACCCTTGATCAGCTTGCGACAGCGCTCAATGCGGACCCAGATGCTGATGGTCGGGCTGCAGCTAGTGTGGTCAATATCGGAACAAGTGCGGCTCCAGACTATCGTTTGCTGATTACCACGCTTGAATCCGGGGTTGCGGAGGGAACGCTCGCTCTTTCTGCCGATCCGGCTCTGACTGAGCTTCAGACAAGCACTATTGATCAAGCGACAAACGCGGTGTTCACGGTTTCCGGGATTACCGGTTCTATTAGCCGGGCCACGAACAATGTTGATGATGTTATCTCCGGGGTAACGTTTAACATTCTTGATACTGGCTCAACGAACGTATCGATTGGAAACGACGCGAGTAAAACAGCCGACGAATTGAGCCAAATTATCGAGTCATTCAACGAACTCGTGAGCTTTATCGCCGAGAACAATACTGTTGAGAGGGTTGAAGATTCCAGAGACTCAACCAACATTTTTGCTTCCTTAGCGAAGACTCGAGTTGATGACGATTTTCTCGCGGCATTCCGTGGGGCTCTTCTTTCTGCCTCTTCAAGCGGGAATGAAGTGACAAGCTTTTCAAGCTTAGGAATCAGCACGAACCGAGACGGAACAATTACCTTTGACCAGGATGAGTTCACTGAAGCAGTTTCTGCAGACCCAGATGGAGCAACAGGGGTTTTGCGAGATTTCGCTGATTCGATCTCTGGCGTAAACGGAACCTTGTTTCAATACACAAAGCTGAACGGTTTTGTTGATGTGGCCCAGGAGTCCAACAACAACCAAATTGAGAACCTCAATGACGCTATCGCCCAGCTTGAGCGACAAACATCAAGTCAGCGAAGTTCGCTTGAAAAGCAGTTTGCAAACCTTGAAGCAGTCACGGGGGAGCTACAAAACAAACAACAAGCACTTTCGGGTATTTTAGCGGGATTAGGATAAGTTAGTATTTACAGGTAGTTAGCTTGCATAGTTCGGGCTTCCACGGAGAGGATAATTAAGCCCAGAAAATAGCTAAAGGAATAGTGCCCTACGTAACGATACTTACTTAGTAGGGTGTGAGATGTGCAATTTGGACGAGGAAGAGGGATATGTACAGTAAGCAGGCCCATAAACAGTATACCAATGTTCATGTGTCCACCGTGGATCGGGGGAGACTATTGTTGATGCTGTATGATGGATGCATAAAGTTTCTAAAACACGCCAAAGTAGGGCTAGAGGAAAAAGACATCCCTAAATTTGCTCGATTCCTGAGCAAGTCGCAGGCAATCATTTCCGAACTAATGCTTACTCTCGACTTTGAAAAAGGCGGTGATGTCGCTAAAGACCTCGACCGACTTTACGATTTCATGCTGTTTTACCTGACTGAAGCGAACCTTGAGAAAAGCGTTGATAAGGTACAGAAGGTGATTGAACTTGTTCAAACAATCGCTGATGCATACCGTGACGTTATCGAAGGTGAGTCCAAGGCCGCGCAAAGCACGGCAGCTTCAGGAGCCACGGCAGACAGTAAAGACGGGGAGAAGCCTACACCGCCAAGTGGTGGTCTAAGCGTCGCTTTCTAGTCGAACTTCTCGCTACATTTTCAACCTCATTACACGGGCACTTTGCACCCGTGTTTTGAGTTTCTGCTGACCACTCAGGCAACCCACATAGTTCTACTCGCAAATATTCAAATTTTGACCCAATAAAAGCGGGTATTATTAAGCCCTTACAAGCTCCCGCGTCTTTTCTCTCTCCCCAAGCATCAATCTTTATAGACAGGTGAAATTTCCCCCGGGAGAACTCCCCTCAGGGATACGCAGGTTTGGCTAGAATAAGGACATTTTCTCCGCTGAGACGGAGAGATTGAGGAGTAATGTTGGAGAACACGGAAAAGCTGGGATTGCAGCAGCTCGGGCAGCGTATGCGCCAGGAGTGGGATCGTCGGGTAGCGCATGATTATCGCTACTGGATGAGTGATGGCATTTCCAGTGACGAAGAGATGTTTCGTGCAGGAGCACGGGATTTTGAGATCTTAATTCAGGGCCTTGATAAGCAAGCGCTTGCTGCTCAGGTTGCCCTAGAGATCGGCTGCGGGGTAGGCCGCTTACTTCACTCTGCCTCGGGAATTTTCAAAACAGCGATTGGACTTGATGTCTCAGAGCAAGCGATTGCCGAAGCGAGGCGTTTACTTGCTACGCAGAACAACGTTGAGCTGATGCTCGGGGACGGTGTAGGGCTGGGCGAAATCGAATCCTCAAGCATTGATTTCGCCTACACCTTTGCCGCGATGAGCAGTATGCCGGTGCCGGTGATAGCGATGTATTTGCTTGAGCTGGCTCGGGTAGTCAAAGCGGGCGGGCAGATGCGTCTACAAATGTACCTTGGTGCACCCCAGTCTGCCTACCTCGAAGATACCATCGCTATTCGCAGTTTCTCGAAAGCGCAGTTTGGCGCTGCGGCAGAATTGGTAGGCTTCTCAGTTGATACCTCGCGAGAGCTTGAATTACCCTTTGAAGTCTCTGATCACGAACAAGGGCTGATTGCAGAAATTGTAAGCCTTACTCGCAAAGACACAGCGGTAACCGCGACGCATGAAGAAGTGCTTGCGGTCTTACTGCCAGAAGGTGAACAGCGGGCGAAAGAAACTTGGGTAGGTTCTGAGACCGAATATCTGATGGCGCTGACTCGTGCTCGTCAACACCTTGATAATGGCGAAGCTGAGCAGGCGCGAGTTGCCCTTGAATTCGCCGTTCAACATTACGAACACGCTGAAGCTGACGTGCGGGAATTGCTCGAAGAATTACGGAATTTCCAGGCTGCTGAGCCGGAACAATCTAGCGAAAAGCATCTAGTCCCGATGCCGAGTTCTCGTGGAGCGCTGAACTCATTCTTCTCTTCAGAGTTCCTTGAGCGCAACATGCGTGCGATGAAGGACTTTTTTCCAGATATCGCGCAAAAACTTTCGGCAACCAAACTAAGCCCTGCAATTTCTGCAAGCAGCGCTGCTGATGGCCAGGTTAATCTTTGTGTCAATTCACAACCTCTCAGTAACGCGAGCAAACCACGGCGAGCGGCTGAGGTCTGGGCTGAGCGCTCACTCAAAGCCCACGGCGTGGACGGAAAGTCACAACTTCTCATCGTCGGCTTTGCCGATGGCTATCATCTTGAAGCACTCGCCCAGCAAAGCGATAAACAACTCCTGGTGTTTGAGCCGCGGCTTGAGGTGATTCTTGGCGCGATGAGCGTGCGTGATTGCACAACCCTGCTCCCGAAAATTTCACAAATTCTGTGTTCGCTTGATGAATTGAAATCCTATCTCACCAAAAGCAGTGCACTTGAAGATATTGAACTGATCATTCATCCGCAGACACAAGCAAGTGTAGCAAATATCGCTGATGATGTTCGTCGAGCGTTTCAATCGGCACGCGGAGTGGGTAGCCTCAAGCCGACCATTGGTGTGGTGGGACCACTCTATGGTGGTTCCTTACCTATCTCGCACTACACCGCAGATGCCTTAAACAGTCTTGAACAACGCACCACACCCTATGATTTACAGGAGCTCTATGAGCCATTTAAGCGCTTTCCTTCGTTTCTAAAAACAAAAGCTCGAATCGATGCGATAGAGGGTCAGTATGTTGAAACCATCTCCTCGCTGGTGCTTGAAGGACTCAGCGAGCGGCCTGTTGATATTCTCATCTGCCTTGCTCAGGCACCACTTTCACCTCGTGCACTAAAGGAAATCCGAAAGCGGGGCATTATCACGGTCATGTGGTTTGTTGAGGACTACCAACGTTTCACCACTTGGCAGGAGATTTCGAAATACTACGATTACATGTTCGTCATTCAAAAAGGCGAGCTACCGAGACTCGTGGAGCAAGCAGGTGCAGGACGAGGTATCTATCTACCCGTGGCCTGTGACCCAAATCGTCATACACCGCTAGCCCTTACTGAAGAAGAAAAAGCCGAGTATGGCTCCGATGTATCCTTTGTCGGAGCAGGCTACAATAATCGTCGACACGTTTTCTCGGGAATGACCAATAGAGATTTTAAAATCTGGGGTACTGAGTGGCCGGCGATGCTGCCCTTTACTGAGATTGTTCAACGCGAAGGAGCGAGAGTTTCTGTTGAAGATTATGTGAAGGTATTTAACGCTTCTAAGATTAATATCAACCTGCACTCTAGCGCCGAGCGCGATGGGGTTGAGCCGTACGGGGATTTTGTAAACCCCAGAACCTTTGAACTTGCAGCGACAGGAGCATTTCAGCTTGTCGATAATCGCTCTTTATTGCCTGAACTCTTTGAGGTGGGCAAAGAGGTGATAACGTTTTCTGATGAACGTGAAATGCACGATAAAATCGACTACTACCTCGCGCATCCAGAGGAACGCGAGCAGGTGTGTAAAGCTGCACGGGCACGGGCATTGCGGGATCATACCTATCAGGCACGAATCACACAGATGCTCGAGCATATCTATGCTGATCGATACGATGAACTACAGCATCGCATTCAGGCAAGTCCTTGGCCGCGCACCTTGGAACTCGCAAAACCGCATGCCGAACTTCACGAATTGCTTAGCAACGTCTATGAGCGAGGAAGTGAGCCTCAGCTTTCAGAACTCGTTGAAGATATTCAAGCAGGGAGCGGAAAACTCACTGAAACCGAGCAAAAACTGATGTTCTTACATCATATCCGCTCGCAAGTACGACAAATTAAGAGCTTGAGAAAGATTGATGACGATGACGACACGCAATAACATTCTTCTAGTCGCGATAACGCGTCTTGGTGACATGTTACAGATGTCGCCAACAATCGCCGGACTCAAAGCGGAAAACCCCGAGGCAACGATCACGGTGGTTATCGACAAAGAGTTTGCCGGCATTTGTCAGGGAATCCCGTATATCGATGAGGTGTACGTTCTTGATATCGCCTTCCTCATTCGCAATATTTATCGCGAGAAGGACGGCATTGTTGAGGCGTATAAATACTTGTCAGAAGTCGTTGAGGATTTGAAGGAGAAAGAGTTTGATTACTGTCTCAATATGTCAAACTCTGCCTACACCGCATTGCTAATCAAAATGCTCAATGTGGAGGAGAACCGCGGCTGGTTAGCGGATGATGAGGGATACCGAATTATGGCCGATCCCTGGGCCATGCTTTTTGCCGCGTTCGTCTACCACTCAAATCGAGACTACAATTCGCTGAATTTGGTTGATATTTTTCGTTCGGCTGCGGAGGTAAAAGCCCATCCGCATAAGCTTCAATACGTGGTCCCACAAGAATCAAAAGATTTTGCTCAACAGTTCCTGCGTGATCATGGCCTTGAAGGAGATGGTCCCTTGATCTGTGTGCAAGCAGGGGCCAGTCAGGAAAAACGTCAATGGGCAACCGAGCGTTTTGTTGCACTGCTAAAGATTCTGATTAACGACCTTAACGCCCGAGTAATCTTTACTGGATCTCCTGCCGAAGCTCCCGTGATTGACGCGATTCTGAACAAGTTTCCACACCCACGAGCAGTCAGTGCGGTCGGAAAAACAAGTTTTGGAGAACTTGGAGGAATATTGTCAGCGGCAGATGTGCTGATCACCGGTGATACTGGTCCAATGCACCTTTCTGTTGCCGTTGGAACTCCCGTGGTCGCCTTATTTCTCGCATCAGCGCTTTGCTTTGAAACAGGGCCGTATAGTGAAGGTAACTTTGTGCTACAGCCACAGATCTCGTGCAATCCTTGCAATCCAAACTATCCTTGTGCTCGACCGGACTGTCATTCTCAAATCAGCCCCGAGCTTGTAGCGCATTTAACCGCGCTTCGACTTCGCACCGAAATTGGTAAAGAAAGCGAGATAAGCATTCCGAAAGAACTGGCGGATCCCTCCAATGTCGTTGTCTACTATTCAAGCTTCGATGAAGATGGCTACCTCGACTTCTATCCGATGAACGGGCTAATCCGAAAGCCAGGGCAACCGATTGGCTACCTTGAAAACGCAAAAGATGCCTACCGAGTACTGTGGAAAAAGGAGTTTTCTGGCATTGACTACCCGGCACTTCCTGCAACTGATGCACCTGAACTTCCCGATCAATGGTCGCATCAAAGTCTTGCAGGAATTCAAGAGGCAGTTCAACTTAGCCAAGAGGGCATCAAGGCGCTCAAAATGCTACGAGCAGCCGTGGAAGACGCCAACTGCCCCGCAGCACAGCTCACAGAACTCAACATGTTTCTGCAACTTCTTGACCGTAAGATTGAAGAAGTATCACTTGCGCATCCTATCATTGGCGCGATTGTGCGAATTTTTATCATGGAGAAAGAGAACCTTCGAGGTGACGATCCATTTTCTCTAATTGAAGATACCAGCCAACTGTATCAGAGCCTTGCACGACGGAGTGCTCGATTTGGCCAGCTTTTTGAACATTTCCAACTTGGTAGGGAGATCTCATGATGATTGACGTAAAGGTAGACGGACAGAATTTCGCCGCAGATATTGCAAGTGTGGGAACGATGGGGGACTTAATTGAATTGGTCAAAGCCAGTATCGATCCCGACACGATCATCACTCAGATGACGCTCGAAGGAAAGCCTTTGGCGGATTCCGATTGGCGCTCCCCGCTGCACTCATATGCTGAGTCAACGCTAGAGATAGCGACCGGTGAAAAGGGGCAATACGTGGTCGAGCGGATGTCCATGGCGGCAGACTATGTGACGCAAATCGTGCAGGAGTTTATGCAGTCTGCAGGTGACTACCGCGATGGTAAAAACGAGGAAGCAAACACCATGCTTGCCGGGGCCGTTGATGATTTACTCGCCTTCGTTAATTGGTATCTCACCCTGCTCTCGGTTGATCCCGACGGCCTGCTTGCTGAGATCGAGCAATTCAATACCCATATCCAGTCAATCCAAGAGATCTGTCAGCAACTACTTCAGCAGCAGATGTTTCAATCCTGGTGGGCGCTGGGGGAGACAATCCAAGCGAAACTTATTCCTGAGCTTGAATCCTTAAAGGCATTTTGCGAGAGCAACGCTAAAAAGGTGCAAGCGTCTTAGAATTCGAAGACGCGGTAACAAGACTCTTCCGCGAGAACTGACGCTTTTCCCGTTCCCGCAATCCTGCTAGACTTCCAACCTGCAATCTAGAGCCGGGCGGTTTCTTTATCGAGACTCGGCTTCAGCGTAGCAATACAAAGAAAGGAGAGAAGGATGGAAGTAGTAAAGAAAAGCAAGGACTATACGATCTACCAAAAGCGTTCGAAACGTTATGCCGTGAGAGATGCTTCTCTTGGCTGGGTGCGTGGCGATGAAAAAGTTAAGATTCTACTCAGTGAGAAGCTCATCACTGCTCCAGTACCGAAGCCTAAGGAAGAAGCCCCTGCGGAACCAGAAGCTGAGGCTACGGAAGAATCCGAAGAAGTAGCTGAGGCGGAGAGTGAGTAAGACCGGGATAACCTCGGTCCGCTTTGCCACTAAAGACGATATCCCCGTGCTGCTTGAGATGATGGGGGAACTTGCTGAGTTCGAGCAACTTCAAGAAAATTTTCACACGACAAAAGAAAGCCTTGAGCGCTCTTGCTTTGGTGAGGAAAAAATTGTCGATGTGCTCATTGGGTTTTACCAAGAGGTTCCCGCAGGCTACGCAGCCTTCTATCACAACTATTCCACCTTTCTCGCACGACCAGGGATCTTTCTAGAGGATCTCTACGTTCGTCAGCAGTTCCGGGGAACGGGGGTAGGCCAGGCTCTGTTCGGCAGGCTGTGCCAGGTCGCGCAAGATCGTGGATGCGCTCGCATCGAGGGCATGGCGTTAAGCTGGAATGAGCGAGCACGCCGTTACTATGAGGCTTTAGGTGCCGAAGCACTCGAAGGCTGGCATTACTATCGTATTCCAGAGAAGGGAATAGCGCGGCTCGCGCGCCGTGCTGCTCGTCGCTAGTGAGCGGCGTCTAGCTCGCAATACTGTGTTCGCAGATACTATTCACGTCGCAATTTTTGCATTTCGCGTACACGGGCGCGGGAATTGCGGGCACTCCCTGGCGAATCGAACGCATCTCTTCGAGCAAAGAGCTTAGCCAGCGCTGTTTTTCCTCGGTATTTTTTATGCGAACTTGCCGTTTTTTCTTCCCCATAAGCAGTACCCCATACGGTGGCCTGCTACCTTGATGCTCTTCAAGAACTCGTAGATGCACAAGCATCGCAACGACGTGTCGATCACGCACTTTTGATCCCATTGGTTCAATATCAACTGGCAGAAGCAAGCCGTCTTCCTTAATCACCGCATCCGGTCGAGATGAAAGCCCGAGTGTTTCCGAGACGCATTCAAAGGCCGGCTGTTCCGCACTGTCTTTCGCTGCAATAATTTCAGCGTCCTCTGTGAGTCCGGAATCACTACGAATTTTTGAGCTATGGCGCTCAAAAAGATCCCATATGACGATCAGCAAGCCCACGATTAACAGTAAGTAAGCAATCTCAGCAGGAATGCTCTTCTTTGAATGTCGAATCGCCTCCGTGATAGTGCCGTTAAGGCGAATTTCCGATTCTGCGGAATTTACTGCGGGAGTCGGGTGCAGCTGTGCCTCAGAGACAACTGGCTTTAACGCTGTTCGAGTGCTGAGACTACGCTTGATGTCCATTAAGAAAACAACAATGACGACCAGCACGATCAGCAAGTAGACAATCTTGGCGTATCCGCGAAGCGTGCGAGAGAGTTCCTGTTCTTTCACCCAATTCTTTCGAATTGCACCTGCTTCATGAGGAGCGGAGGAACGAGTTGGCCTGTTTTCCTTGCTGACAAACTTCAGCCGCCAAGCCTCTGGACAGACGACATAATTGGCCACCTCGGCTGAGCTAATTGTCTGTTTTTCCAAATTTTCACTCATGAAATTCTATCGCACACCTGGCGGTACGGGGGCGCTGAGATAGGCCGCGTTCTAATTTTTAACTAAGACGGAGCCCGAATACCAGGACAAAATAGCTCAGAAACACAGAAATATCCCATTAAATATAATAATTACAGCTGGTTATCTATAAATAGCTGGGTGCAAGAAAAATGACGTCAAAGCGAATTTTCTCCCATTCAAGCTGAAACTAGATGCGATTAGGCTCATCTTAACTTGGAGAGATCGAAGCAAGGCAGAGGTGCGTCTAAAGTGCATCGTAGTTGTTTCGACAGTGAATTTTGTTTGCGGAAACGAAGTATGCGGTAGGTGTACAGCCAAGGCGCGAAGGATAAAAGGTATACCGTGGCTAAAATAGGTCTGTTAACGACGTATAATCAGGACTGGGCGATCACGCGCTACGTAGACCGTCTTGTCCAGAACTTTGGAAGGGATCAAGTGGTTATCCTTTCAGAGTCTGTTTCTGAGGCGCGACGCGTTCGCGCGGATGGCAGCAATGTGATCCGTTGTTGGAAACGAACTAGCGCAAACTACCGCGACCTCCTTGCCGCTATTGAATCAGAGAAGATCGATATTTTGCACGTAAATTGCGTGTTTCCTTTCTTTGATACTCCACAATTTTTTGATTGCATTGC
>CAYGNZ010000061.1:0-12164 GCA_964351345.1 uncultured Bdellovibrionales bacterium
AGTACGTCGGCGGCCTCTGCACAAACCTCAGCACGAGTGGAGGCTGCGCAGAGTTCGCCAGCCTCTTCTTTAACTTTTGCATGGAGTAGGTTTGCGTCTTCATAGAGGCGCTTTGTGTAAGAGCCTTGCGGTGCATCAACCATTCGCTGCCGTAAGACTTGCTCCAATCGGGTAATTCCGCGGTCCTCGCCCCAGCATGTTTGGGTGTTGAGATGGCAAAATCCCGGTGCAAGCTGCTCGACAGTAAATCGTAGAGTGTCGCGATCGCAGTCGAGATCAATTGCGAGCAGTCGCTGTGTTGCCCCCGAGGTCTCACCTTTTACCCACAATCCTCGAGAACGGGAGTGATAGACGCCTAATTTTCTTTTTACGGCCTCGGAAAGGCTTTCTAAATTCGAATACGCCAGACCTAGAGCGACGCCATGCGGATCACAAATCACCGTGGGCCAAAGACCATCGGGTCTGTCGCTTGTCAGGGGCGCTGCGATTGCTTCAGCAAGAGTCAACTTACCACTATACAGTGCCATGCCTACTTGTGCGTCGGCACCAAGACGGTCAAGTTCAGCGAGATCTTCAGGCGTGGTTACTCCTCCGGCAATAGTGACTCGCGCGGATCCGGCTGCCTCAACAAGCTCCTTTACTAAGTGCATGTTCGTACCGCCAAGCCGTCCTTCCCGCTCGACAAAGGTAACAAGGAAGCCTCCGACAAGTTCGCGAAGTTCTGCCATCTTATCGAGTATGGTTTCGCCTGTGCCCTTCTTCCAACCTTCGACAACAATCTCGCCGTCCTTCGCATCAAGCGCGGCAATGACTCTCTCTTTTGGAAGTTCTCGAAGAATTTCTGGAACTGCGCGAGTTCCTAAAATTACTTTCTCTGCTCCTGCATCAAGCCAGGAGACTGCACGCTCCACGGATCGGATACCGCCGCCTACTCGGCAACGAGCCCGCGTGAGCAGGTCTTTGATGGTCGCTTCATTAGACCCAGTGCTCATCGCTGCATCTAAATCAATTACCGCGACCTCTCCCGCGATGCCGAAATGAGCTGCGAGCGGTCGAGGGTCTCCTGCGTCGATCTCCTTCTCTTCTCCACCCACGAGTTGGACCGCAGAGCCGTCTTGCAAATCGATTGAAGGGATGATCATTTACGCACCCGAATTCCAAGCTTCGCCAATTCCTCTTTCAGGCCCGAGACGGTGTAGTCCCCGTCGTGAAATATCGAGGCAGCAAGCACCGCGTCTGCACCTGCTTCAAGAGCGTCCACCATATGCTCGGGGGTATTTGCACCACCGGATGCAATCACCGGGACATGGACGGCGGAACTTACCGCGCGGAGTAACTCCAAGTCATAGCCGCTTCTGGTGCCGTCTCGGTCCCAACTGGTAAGCAGTATCTCTCCTGCTCCTCGCTCCACAGCTTCCTTTGCCCAAACAACCGCGTCGATGCCGGTTCTATCACGGCCTGAGTGGACGACGACTTCCCAGGCAGAAGGAGCAGCGGAATTTGTCTCACGTTGGGCAGCATCCAAGGCAAGAATACAGCACTGGCTACCAAACTTATTCGCGATGTCGTCCAAAATTGAGGGAGTCTCTACCGCAGCCGTATTTACTGAAACTTTGTCCGCACCTGCCTCAAGCAAGGAACCGGCATCTTCAACTCTCCGCACGCCGCCTCCGGTAGTAAGGGGTAAAGAGAGTCTGTCTCTAATTTTTTGGATAGTGTGTCGATGCGTCCCGCGGCCTTCAGGTGTCGCGGACACATCAAGAAAGACTAATTCGTCTGCACCTTGCGCTTCGTATGCTTCGGCAAGCTCCTCTGGACAACCCGCATCACGCAAGCCTTGGAAGCGCACACCTTTGACTACTCTTCCGTCGCGAACATCGAGGCAGGGAATTATTCTTGCTGTGAGCACTGTTGGTTTACCTTCGAAGCCATCTCGCTAATAAATCAATACCCCAGGCGCTGGAGAGTTCTGGGTGGAACTGACAACCCATTACACCGTCACGTTCGACCGCAGCGACAAACCTCCCACCATTTTCTGCATACGCAGCAGACCAACCGTCTGAGACTTCTTCGGCTCGATACGAATTGGCAAAATAGGCATACCCGTCTTTGAGCAATTCGCAATTCGCTGAGGCCGTAAGCAAATTCCAGCCGAACTGAGGAACCCGGACGGTATCCGGGAATCTACCCACGCACCCGGGGATAACTCCCAGGCCCTCAACGCCTGGCGATTCCTCGCTCCGTTCAAAGAGCAACTGAAATCCCACGCATACCAGCAATGTCGGCGCCCCCGAGGCGATTCGATCTCGTAATGGAGCGACTAACTGATGCTCGTGAAGGGTTTCCATTGTGGAACCGAAGGTTCCCACACCTGGCAACACGACATACGGTTCATCCTTGAGCGCCTTTGCGGACTGTGTCAACGAAGCCTCAGCCCCCGCTTTTTTTAGTCCAGCAAGAACCGATGCAGTGTTTGCAACGCCGGTTTGTAATACTGAAACCCGAGGAGTCTTCGTGGACATTAGGGAACAAGTTGAGTGATGCGTGTCACGACAATATCAGTACCGCCTTGCGCGCGAATTTCTGGAATCAGCATCGGAAGCTCAATGCGCGGGACTGCCGCTTTTACTACGTACCCATCAGCACCGTGGAGTGAGGATACCGTTGGCTTCCTTAGGCTCGGTAACACCGAAACTACCGCTTCAAGCGCATCGGTAGCGACATTAACTTCAATCATCACGCGCTTTCGGGCATCAAGAACGGAGCGAACAAGGAGTACGAAGTTCTCGATTACTTCTCGCTTCTCAGGAATTTCTAGCGCACGAGGGTTCGCGTAGAGACGAGTGGAAGACGTCATAATTTCATCAACGATATCGAGGTTATTGGCGCGAAGTGTGGAGCCAGTCGCGGTATTATCGATAATGCAATCTGCATCCTCTGGAGGGAACACTTCCGTTGCTCCAAAGGAGCGGACAAACGTCGCATCGAGTCCACGATCTTTAATCCAGTCTTTTGTAAGGCGATTGTATTCTGATGCAACAACGAGAGGGCGTGTCGGTAGCTTCCCGTTTTCAAGTAAGCTCGAAGGTGCGGCAGCAACGAGACGGACGGGATCTAACTCGGTGTCGAGCAGTTCCACCAATTCCGCCTCAAGTTCCGTTACCCAGTCTGCACCCGCAAAACCCACATCACGCGAGCCGTAATGGAGCATTTCAACAATATCCTGAGGCTTGAGAATTTTGGTGTCTAGTTCAGGTACTGACAAGACGGGACGATACGCTCGACTCGTCGTGCGAACTTGGATACCTGCTTCAGTAAGCATCTCAAACACGCCTTTTTCCATTCTTCCTTTGGGAAGTCCGAGGCGTACAAATCCGCTTTGCTCTTGGCTCATTATCAAACTCTATTGGAAATGTTATTCTTCTTCTCGGTACTCGTGGGTTCTGAGTTCCATGAAACTGAGAACGACTACCTATAAAAACACCGAGAGATTGTCAATAATTCCGAGTGTATCGACTACAGTGACCCTTTCGTAGAAGGAACACGCATATTCGAACTGTCTCGCGCAATTGCCGTTTTTATTGCCTTTGCCCAGGCCTTAAAAATCGACTCAATTTTGTGATGTTCGTTTTGACCTTCCGCCTTAATGTTGAGGTTGCAACGTGCGGCATCACTGAACGACTTAAAAAAGTGGAAAAACATTTCGGTTGGCATATCACCAATTTTTTCGCGCTTGAATTCCGCATCCCACACGAGCCAACTTCGACCAGAAAAATCGAGTGCGACCTGCGCCAGGCAGTCATCCATTGGTAACAGAAATCCGTAGCGCGCAATGCCGCGCTTCTCGCCGAGCGCTTCATTGACGGCCTCACCGAGCACTATCGCGAGGTCTTCTATTGTGTGGTGTTCATCGACTTCGAGGTCCCCTCGAACGCGAATCCGTAAGTCAACGCCACCGTGCCGTGCGAGCTGATCAAGCATATGATCGAAAAAATGTAGACCTGTCTGCACATCACTGCTTCCCGTGCCGTCGAGGTTTAGCGCCAAGTCAATTTCTGTTTCGTTTGTCTTTCGGGAACAGCTCGCTTTCCGTGCAGGAAGCACAAGCGTTGAAGCAACCTGCTGCCAAGAACTCAAGGTCGCAGCGTCTGTGCTTTCGCCGTCCTCTGAGCGAGAAAGCAGAAGGGCATCTGCGCCCAGCGTCTTTGCCGCGGAAATATCACTCTCTCGCGAAGATACGAGCACATCGAAGCTCGAGCTATCAGGGGAGGGTAAACCAGAGTCAATGACAACAAACTCTCCTGCGATACCTTGGCTTACGAGAATCTGCTGTAAGGTATTGTCAACTTCAGTGAAAGGCGTGCTGGCGAAAAAAAGAAAGTGAGCATTTCTAAGTTGGGCAATCTGAAGCAGTGCGAGGAGTGAGCCGGGGGCAAAGGCCGCAACCGAAGAATCAAGAACGAGCGTGCCGTCCCATCGTAGGGCGATAGTATAGGGCTTCATTGTTGTCCCTCCGTGCGTAGGGTATCTTGAGGAGCGAGACGTACTTCGACGGCTCGACGGTGCGCCTCCAAGCCTTCAGCGGAGGCCATAGTCGCAACTGCTCCAGCGATTCCTTGGAGACCGGATTTGCTCAATTGCTGAAAAGTAATTTTTTTCACGAAACTATCCAAAGAGACTCCCGCGCTCACTGCGGCGTATCCCGCGGTCGGCAGCACATGATTCGTGCCTGAAGCATAGTCACCGACAGATTCGGGTGCGAAGGGTCCAATGAAAACAGAGCCAGCGTTTTTTACCTGTTCTGCGTCGACCTCCGCAGTTTCAGTTGCAATGATGAGGTGCTCGGGCGCGTAAAAATTGACAAACGCCATCGCGTCCTCGGTTGATTCGAGCAAAATCGCCCGGCTGGATTCTAGTGCGGCTCTCGCGATTTCTGCTCGCGGCAAGGTTTGAAGTTGCTGTTCTAGTTCGGCGTCGAGTGCATCGAGTACTCGTGCGGAGGTCGAGACTAACATTACCTGGGAGTCGGGTCCGTGTTCCGCTTGACTGAGAAGGTCTGCAACAACGAAGCGAATATCACTGCTTTCATCCGCAATTACTGCCAGCTCACTGGGACCAGCGGGCATATCAATGCCGACCCCATCCTCTTGCACTAACTGCTTGGCCATTGTCACATACTGATTACCTGGACCAAAGATTTTGAAGGTCTTCGGAATAGACTCTGTGCCGTATGCCATTGCGGCGATTGCTTGAGCGCCGCCGACTTTAAATACCTCGGTGATTCCACAAAGTTTGGCGGTGAACAATATTGCTGGATGTAAGCTTCCGTCAGAGGAGGGTGGGGAACACACGACTCTCTGCTCGCATCCGGCGAGTTTCGAGGGAATTCCGAGCATCAATAGAGTTGAAAAGAGCGGAGCAGTGCCACCCGGTACGTAAAAACCTACAGGAGAAATCGCCGTGCTTTTTCGCCAACAGCGTATGCCCGGCATTGTCTCGATGCTCGTCACCGGCTCCATCTGAGCACGGTGGAATGATTCAATATTGTTGGCAGCGAGTTCAATGGCATGACGAAGCTCCGGAGCAAGCAACTCCGTAGCTTGATCAAATTCAGTTGGCAGCACACGGAGGCTAGCGAGCTCAACTTTGTCGAACTCAGCGGTGAGTCTCAGCAGTGCTTCGTCCTTCTGAGCTCGCACGTCTTCGATGACACGCCTGACGGTGTCCGAGAGTCCCCCACGCTCAAGCGAGGGGCGAATGCAGAGTTCTGCCCAGGCAGACCTTTCGGGGTAATTAAATCTCAACATATTGTTTGACTGAATCCCTAAGAGAAAACCGTGGGAATTTACTAGATTATGTCAATTGCAGCAAACTTCGCTCCTCAATCAAAACTAAGACCAGCGAGGAAATAAAAGACAGTAAAACAGGGCGCTTATTGCCGCTATGCACAAATAAAGCAGTAAGCTTGTGGGGATATGTGGCTTAGGGTAGTATTTCGGGCTGCCAGTTCTAGCTCTGGGCAGTTGTTATCTGTTCTGCCTTGAGCGGGGGTAATGCGAAGGTTTTATCTCTTTTGACTACGTTTTCCCGAGAGTTTGAGCATGTTGCTCAATCTCGTGGAAACGTACTCGAAAGGAGTCAAACATGAAGGTCACCTTGCATCATGGCAAAGGAGACATGCAGTATTCGACGGTCATCGGAGTTCCTGGTCCGTCGTTTTCTCTGGGACGAAGTTCTAGCTGCGATTATGTTTGCGGTGCAGGCAGTGTCTCACGTCGGCACGCAGAAATTACGGTCACGGGGGCCTGCGTTACCATATCGGATTGTGGTTCTACCAATGGTACTACGGTCAACGGTAAGAAAGTAACTGAAAGCACTTCACTGAAGAACGGTGATGTGATTCTGCTTGGTGCCGAACGTTTTGACGTTGTTATCAGCGAAGACAAGAAGCCAGATTGCGAGTGAATCGTGCAACTGTTCGACGTTGGACAAGAGTTGAGCGATCGGCTTCTCGCCGAGGTTGTTGTTAAATTACCACTCGCTCACTCAGTTTAGTTTTTAGTCAAGCGAGCGCGTGAAGCGTGCTGAACTATGACAATACTTTTTCAAGCTCATCAACGAGAGAATTAAACAAGCGTACCGTAGCTTCTATCGGCTCCTTTGTTCGTAGGTTCACCCCGGCATCTTCGAGTAGCTCCAGCGGGTATTTCGTGCAACCACTCGAGAGAAAGCGTAGGTACCTCTCTCTTGCCCCCTCCTCTTCATTGAGCACCTGAGAAGACAGGGAAATTGCAGAGGCGAGCCCAGTGGCATACTTGTAGACGTAGAAGGCAGAGTAAAAATGAGGAATTCGAAAGCCCTCCAAGTCATCAAGTTCACCAAAACTCACCGCAGAACCAAAATACTTCTCTAGTAAGCCGCGGTATACACTTCGGTAACTTTCCACGGTCAAGGGTTCGTTATTTTCTGCTTTTGAGTGTGTGAGCAACTCGAATTCCGCAAACATTGTCTGCCGGAAGAACGTGGCTTTGATGTCATCGATTTGCTGATTGATCAGATAGGCGAGTATGCGGGGGTTGTCTGCATGCTTATTACGCAGGTGATGCATCAGCAGTTGTTCATTAAACGTAGAGGCTACTTCCGCAACGAAAATGGTGTACCCGTGGTCTTGGTAGCTTTGATTCTGCACTGATGAGTACGTGTGCATCGCATGGCCCGCTTCATGCGTTAAGGTAAACACATCCCCGAGCTCGGTGTCTTTAAAGTTCATCAGCATGTAAGGAGGTCCGTCGTAGCAGCCCGACTGGTAGGCGCCCGAGCGTTTCCCTTTATTCTCATAGCGGTCAACCCAACGTTTTGGTCCAAACCCCGCTTCTAGAACTGAGGTATATTCTTCTCCAAGTGGAGCAAGTGAGTCGATAATCGTCGCACAAGCTTCTTCATACGTGTGAGTAATCTTCACATCAGCGACTAGTGAGGTGTATGTATCGTAGAGATGCGACTGTTCGTAGCCGAGGAGACGATTACGAAGGTCGTAGTATCGATGCAGTGCCCCCAAGTTTTCAGAGACGTGAGAAACTAAACCTTCGTAGACACTACGCTCAACATTGTCAGAAAAAAGAGATCGATCGAGCGCAGATTTAAAACCACGTATTGAGCTGAAATACACATCTTTTTTTATTGAGGAGGTGAGCGCCGCGGCAATTGAATTCCTATGCTGATCAAAAACTGAGTAATACTGTTCAAAGGCGAGCTTGCGAACTTCTTGGTCACTGCTTTTTAGAAAAGTAATAAACGTTGAATGCGTAAGGGGACGCTCCGCGCCGTCCACGGTGATAGATCCGAACTGTAAATCAGCGTTATTCAGCTGAGAAAAAATCTTTTGTGCAGCACCGAAAACCTCAATTCCCTTGGCAAGCAAGCCTTCTTCTTCCTCGCTTAAGGTGTGAGGCTTATAGCGCACTATTTCTTCAAGCCTTCGTGAGTACTCAGCAAGTAATGGGTCCTTGAGATACGCAGAAAGGGTCTCCTCGCTTAGAGAGAGAAGTTCAGGTGTGAAAAAGCTTGCTTCTGCGGCGAGCCTAGCGTGAAGGTTACTTACTCTCTGAAGGTAGCCCTGATGCTCAGCGTTACCGAGGTCTGCATCCGCATTGAGGTGGGCAAAGATGTAGAGTTTCTCTAAATTGCGACTCGAATTGAGGTAGCATCGAATTGCCTCCCCCACTTGCGCAGCAGACTGTGAGAGGGTGCCGCGAAAAGAACCGATTTCAAGCAATTGCTGCTCAAGCTGAGCAAAGTCCTGATCCCAGTCATGCCAGGAAGCATAGAGAGGACTTAAATCCCAAGTGTTTGCTTCCTCAACGTCTGCTCGACTTACAATGCTCATTCAACCTCTCGTTAAACTTTATTCGTTACTGTTAATAATCGACGAAACATAGTGCGACGGCGGCGCATGCTTAATCAAGCGCTTAAGACTCTTTGGTGAGTCATTACACGGCAAATGGCACTCAATCTGAGTTGGCTGCATAACTCTTTTAGCAGGTCGGCGGTATGCTTGCGTAAGGTAGCACAACAGAGATTGCCGCCGGTCGGGATACGATTTTCTAAGATACTAAAAACAAACAGTATTTTAAAAAATTTGAATCCTATATGTTTTATCGGGAATTTAAACTCTAGTGGGGCATCCTCAGAGTTTTCCCAGTCTCGATACGGCATATTTGTCTGATTCAATGGGTTGTTTATCTTTGCGGTTGCCAGTCACGGTTTTTGAGGACAGTCGTTGCCTTTTAGGTTCTCTTCTTTAAGAATTTCAACGACGCCGTATAGGCAGGAAAATGCAAATAAACCACAACCGACGAAAGCGCCGTAGAAAACCCACTCTTACCCCCCGATTTGGCTCCACCTCACTTGCTCTTGAAATCGGACTCGTTCGTATGGCCCTTGAGGCGCAGAGAGAGTTCGAGAAGAAGCAGCGAGATAGGCAAAACTCCTAAGCTTCGCGACAGTTAAATCTTTATCGTAAACCCCGGCATCTTTGGTTCGAGCGACACTACGCCTTGAATTCTACCATCTTTTCTGGTGTGCTGGACTTCCTCGAAAAGTAAATCGTTATGGTCGCGGCATGTACCGGCAGACCACAGCTAACCGAATTGACGGGTGGCTAAGTTGAGGGAGAATCGCTTAGAGTCCGCTCGAACGAGGTTAGACTGATAAAAATAAATCTCAATGGAGAACATCTGATGTCCAAAAATGCCGCTCAACAATTAATCGATTTTGGTCAAAGTCTTTGGTACGACAACATCAGCCGCGAATTATTGGATAATGGTGAAATCCAGCGCATGATTGATGAGTGGGGTGTTCGAGGAATGACATCGAATCCAACCATTTTTGATAATGCGATTAGCAAAAGTGACATCTATGATTCGCAAATCAGTGCGTTGAAGAACAAAAATCTCAGCACGGATCAAATCTTCGAAGAACTCGCGCTACAGGATATTGCCGCCGCCGCGGACCTCCTTAAGCCGATTTATGAGTCTAGTGGAGGCACTGACGGCTTCATCAGTATCGAAGTCTCGCCCCTTCTTGCACGAGAAACGCAGGGAACAATTGACGAGGCACTTCGCCTTTTTGAGCGACTTGAGCGTCCCAATATCATGATCAAAATCCCCGGGACGAAAGAGGGCCTCCCCGCGGTCAAGGTCTGCATTGAGAAAGGACTGAATGTAAATATCACTCTGCTTTTTTCAGTCGAGAATCACATTGAGGTGATGAACGCGTACTGCGAAGGTTTGCGCGCGCGGAAGGAAGCCGGTGGTGCGATTGATAAGATACGATCCGTCGCAAGCTTCTTTGTCAGCCGTGTTGATTCCATTGTTGATAGCAAATTAGATGAGCTCATTGCCGCAAATTCATCTGACTCGGCGTTTGTCGAGAAGGCAAAAAGCTTGAAAGGGAAGTTTGGTATCGCCAATTCGAAATTGGCTTACAAAGCCTATCAAGATATTTTCGAAGGTGAGGCGTTTGCTGATTTGAAAGCGGCGGGTGCGGCGGTGCAGCGTCCACTATGGGCAAGCACGTCAACGAAGAATCCTGAGTATCGAGACACGATATATGTAGAGGAGTTGGTTGGTCCTGATACGGTCAATACCATGCCACCGAATACGCTTGAAGCGCTCGTTGACCACGGCCAAATCTCTGAGCGTCTCACAAAAGACCTCGACGAGGCGGAAGCCACAAAAGCAGGCCTTCTCGAGCTTGGTGTAGATATCGATGCCTTACTGACCCATTTGCAGGTGGAAGGAGTTGAGAAGTTCTCCAAGTCCTTTACCTCGCTCAATGAGTCGCTGGAAGGAAAGCTCGCGAAACTCTAAGTGTGGCCTTGCCGGCTCACGTATCGCTACTCATATTTGGTCTGATTGAAGCAGTCGAGTTGAATTCGACTGCTTCCTTCTCGGTACATTTTTTTCGCCGCGAGAAAATCTTTTTCTCGAAGCGCTAAAACGACGATGCCTTTCGTCTGTTCCAGTCCCTGACTCGAGCTGCGTCCCTCTCTTGAGGGAAGGGTAGAAGAAACGAGCAATACCTCTTGATCGATCTCCAACTCCTTCTTTGAATTGTTAAACAAAGTCAGTGAGGCTCGTTCATAAGGGCGACAAAGAGAGAGATCCTGCATAACTTCAGCAGGCAACACAACAGTGAAAAGACTACGCGTTGGTGGAACCTGCGCTTTCATCGTTTCAGGCAGGCCTAGAACGACGGCTCCTTCAACCAAATACGATCCCGCGGGCAGGGAGCGAGCGAGAAACAAACGATCTTGCGCCTCAAGGCTTTTGAGCGGAACTCCTCCGACATCTTTTCGTAGCATTATTTTTTTTTCGAGAAATTCCCTCACGCTGGCGATGTTTGCTCCAATCGGGAGTGGGTGTTTCGTGCGCCAGGCATCGACAAAATGCGATTCTTGTTGATCTGCGTAAACGGCCGATGGCGCAAGTAAGGTGAGGGAGATAAGAAAAAGGGCTAGAACACGAGGCATGCAATCCGATGCATCCTGGGAGCGACGCTTAGTGAATCCAAGGAAGTTCTTTGACCAAACTGTCGATCATTTCAAGTGGTCGAACGCCTGGTGGAGTTAGCACGACACCGCCGCCGATATCAGCAGCAAGATCTGCCAATGCCGCAGGGATCTCTTCGTCTTCTTTTTCCACGATTACTTCACGAATCTCTTCAGCCCCAATTGAAGACATCTCCTCTTGGAGGTCCTCAGAGTCTGAGGCGACAATAAGAAGCTTGTGGCCATTCACCTCAATCGTGGCAGGTGTATTATCGAAATACGGAACGAAAAAAATTGACATACTGGGGTCTCCCTTCACGTTCATTCTAAAACTACGCTAGGACGCATACTGCTATTATGAGCGAACCATGAGTTTTCTCTACATTTAAGCTACGTAAGCACGATTAAGGCAGCGCGCAAGTAAAATTAGCTTTTCTGAAGGATTTAAGTACGTTGACAGACGTCTGGGCCTGAAAGGTACCTCAAAGGAGCGGTGCTACCGCCGTTGCATCCCCTTAGCTAAGAGACGAAAAACTTTTGGTATCTATTCAGAATTTTCAGGAACCGCTTTTTTATGCCAGGAGTCTGCAAGCACAAGGGCTTCGTCTATTGCTAGATCAAGGAATTCCAAGACTTCGCTTGCAAGTTCTTCTTCCTCAAGGCGATTTGAGGGGAGGGCACTTGTTGAATGTAGTGATGTACTTCGAGTTGCAAGGGTGGTCGTATCGAGTTTTGAAATGTCGATGCGAAGGCTACCATCATCTGCGAAGGTGCCACTAAGCTCTCCGGCAGAAAGCATTGCACATAGCTCGTTCGCCTCAAGTCGGGTGAGGGAAAGAAACTCCTGAATAGAAACAAATTGAAGTTCGCTCATTTCATTTCGTCTCCCGAACCGCCTGAAAAACCCTCATACGAGTTTCTGGCTCATGAAGGAGTAGGGCCGCTCGCTCGGTATCGCCACTTGTGGACTCAAGGGCAAGAGAGCGGGCTTTCTCGCCCAAGAAAACTCGACAGTCCTCTAAACTTTTAAAACCGGATTCCTGTGCGTGCGTGAATGTTTCATACGCGGCTTGTCCGAGAATGTTTGTGCTATCCGCCTCGCTTTGTCCAAGCA
>CAYGNZ010000062.1:0-1263 GCA_964351345.1 uncultured Bdellovibrionales bacterium
ACCCACGTAGGTTCCATCAAGAAGCGCACCGAAGTTCGCCTTTACTCTGCGTACTTGCTCTGATTTCGTGGGAAGCGACGTATCATGCGACTGGGTATGCGTTGGCGTATGAACCACCGAGGTTGCAGACCCTTCCTGCTTGCTATTACTGATCAGTAAAAACATCACCACCGGCACTAACACCAGCGCAAGAACGCTTGTTAAAGCGACATACGGTAGTCGAGACGATTTAATGTCCAGTCCTACCCGGGCAAACTCTGGCACTTCCTCTCTCACTGCAGGGACAAGTAAGGATTCCTCCGATTCCTTGGAGGCTTCGATGACTGTTTGCTTCACCACCGTGAGTTTAGGTTTCGCTTTAAACAGATTCTGATTCCATTCACCTTTTCGAAATAATTCTAAGGCGTCGAGTAATTCTCTAGCATCAAGATACCGTTGCTCGGCTTCTGGCCGTAGCGCGCGTTCCAAGAACTCTTGTAGCCCCGGCATAGATCGTTGAAGCTCTGGTGAAAGCGGAACCACGTCGCCTCGCATTTTCGCTGCTATTTGTTCGGTAAAGGTCGCACCATCAAACGGCAGCCGCCCCGTGAGTAACTCATAAAAGGTCACGGCAAGCGAATAGACATCAGTAGATTTGTTTGAAATCCCATCTTGGAGAAGCTCGGGGGCTAAGTAATCAAAAGTGCCGACTCCATCGCTTTTGTTCTCCAGTCGAAGCTCCTCGTTGGGCAGTATTGCAACGCCAAAGTCTGCAATCTTTACCGTAAGGTCTTCGGTAAGAAGTAAATTGTCGGGCTTGATGTCTCGGTGAATTATTCCAGAGAGATGAATTCTCTCCAGCCCAAGCAGGGCCTGATGCATCATATCGAGCACAAGTTCAGGCTCAAACGCCTTTCCTCGGGCATCCATCAATGTTCGCAGGTCCCCTTTCTCGGCAAACTCCATTGCCAAGTAGCAGAACTCACCGTCGGTCACGTAGTCGAGTAGGCGAACGATATTTGGATGCACACAGCTAAGCATGGCAAGCGCTTCTCGCCGCATACGCGAGACAATCTCTTCTGGCGCTTTCGCTTTGCCAATAAGAACCTTCAGCGCAATATCTTCTGAATCGGATTGGCTTCTCGCGCGGTAGACGATACTATTCCGCCCCCGCCCAACGGAGCCTTGAATCTCGTAGGCCTGCTGAAAGAATTCTGCACTAGCCTGCTTTGAAAAAGTATTAGGTGACATTTCCCCGACAACCAAATTCGTGACTTCCGCCCT
>CAYGNZ010000062.1:1273-12041 GCA_964351345.1 uncultured Bdellovibrionales bacterium
AAGCCACGTAAAAAACCCGATGTAACCCTGCTCAATGCGACAGCTCCCCAGCTGTAACACCTCCTATGCTTATTATGGCTTCCCCAACTGAAAGTGGAGCCAAAGAAGTATCGAAATTATCAGCAAAACTATTGCTTATAATTTCAAATACTTAAGCACGCAGTCGCCTTAAGTCTTCAATATCTTTTACAGAATACCCTTAATGCGACACTTAAGTAAGCGAGCAGGGTGTGTTTTTACGCACACCTATTTTGACGCAAATCGTCGGAAAAACTTCAGAGTTTTCTCCCTTGATTTCCAACATCGGGCTGCTGTCTTGCCCAAAACGATGTCTAAGGCTAGGTTCCCTTTTCTGTCTCTCAGGTTGTCTGGGGGAATTTACATCCACCTCAGTGGTTTTGTGAGCAGAAAACGAGCGTCCATAGCTCAATTGGATAGAGCAACGGCCTTCTAAGCCGTAGGTTCCAGGTTCGAGCCCTGGTGGACGTATTCCCACCAAGCCACTACTCCTACTGCTCTTGTTTTAAAGTTAGCTCCTGCCAGCGAGCGTAGAGTCGCTCAACTTCCAACTGAGCTCGGTCGAGTTCAGCACAGTGTTGAGCTAATCGCTGTGAATCGGCCTGCACCTCAGGAGCGCTAAGCAGCTTCTCAAGAGAACTCACCTTCTCCTCTTGGGCTAAAATCGCTTCCTCGATAGCGTCAAACTCTCGCTGCTCCATATACGAAAGTCGTTTGCTGCTTTTTGATGAACGCTGTTTTGGCTCAGAAGCTTGCTTAGTTGGAACTTTTTTCGCCACAAGCGGCTCACTCGTTTCGCGCTCCCACTGTTCGTAGTCGGCGTAGGTCTTCGAACCACCTCGGCCATCAAGTCCCAAAAAATGCGTACACACTCGATTCAACATAAAGCGATCGTGACTGACCAAGACAATCGCGCCTTGAAATGTGACTAAAGATTCTTCAAGCACTTCCAAAGTCTCAATATCAAGGTCATTGGTTGGTTCATCAAGGATGAGCACATCGGGAGACTCAAGCATTAGTCGCGCCACTCGAGCCCGTGCTTTCTCTCCCCCGGATAAACTACCGAAGGGTTGTTGAAGCTGCCCAAAGGAGAAAGCAAAGCGCTTGGCCCAGCTTTGTACGTGCAAGACCTTGCCACGATACACCACACTATCGCTCTCCGGTGCGAGCACATCTTTCAACGGGGTTTGGAGCTCATACCCCTGATCAATCTGCTGAAAATACGAAAGTGCGAGATCAGGAGCCTGTTTGATTGTCCCCTTTTGCGGCGTAAGTTCACCGCTCAGCAACCGCATGAACGTTGTTTTTCCGCTACCATTTCGTCCAAGGACTCCTAGGGCCTCCCCCGCGAGCAACTTTAGATTTACCTCCTTGAGTATCGAATCTTGCCCGTAGCCGACATCGACATTTTTTATCTCTATCAGGCGCTTGGTTTTGCGTTCTGAAAATTGAAACTCCATATCAGTTTTTGCGCGTTGCGTCCGTGCACGAACAAGAGACAGCGATTCCATCATTTCCTGGGAACGCTCAATACGGTGCTTAGACTTAGTTGAGCGGGCTCGCGCGCCTTGGCGTAGCCAAGCCTTTTCCTGGCGAACCTTGTTCTCAAACGAATTCAAACTTTTCTCAGCCGAGGCGCGATACTCCTCCTTGCGCTTTAAAAACTCGCTGTAACTTCCGTCACAAAGTAAGATGCCGCTCTCATATTCTCGACTCACCTCAGCAACTCTTAGTGGCGCATTCTCTAAAAACCAGCGATCGTGAGAAACTGCGATCCATGCAAGGTCTCCTTCCCGCAAAATCCGCTCAAGTTGCAATATCGCCTCAATGTCTAAATGGTTGGTTGGCTCATCAAGCAGCAGTAGCTCTGGCACCTCGCAGTAGGCTAAGGCGATTTGCAAGCGCTTGCGCTGTCCACCAGACAATTCCCGAACGGGAGACTGCGTGTAGTCAATCGCGAACCGGGAAAAGGCAGCGTGCACAAGCGCGTGGCGTTCCGCTGTACTAATTGCAGCTCGCTCGGCAATATCATCCGCAAGTTGCTCCGCATTGCTATCCTCGGGAAATATTGCTTCTTGCGCTACGTAGGACACTCGCAGGGCTTTACGACGAAGGATCTCACCACTATCGAGATCCTCATTGAACGCAATAAGTTTAAGTAAAGTCGATTTCCCCGCGCCGTTGGGACCTAACACGCCAAGAGACTCGCCCTCCTCAATTGAAAACGATAGATTCTCGAATACTTGGAGCGCACCAAAGCGCTTGGAAACATCAGAAAAAGTAACGAGGGGTGTCATAGATAGGACTCAAAATCTCAGGCTCAAGCGGTTAAAATTCAGCGGCCAAGTAATGCAAATCTCCGGTTAAACGGCAAATTCTCTTGTTTTTACTTGCTTCTCCATTGCGCTTTGTTTGATGATGGGATGGAATCCTAAGCACCCGTAGTTAATCCCAACGTAGCACCAGCTCCAAACTCTCATACGATGCAGGCGTCCAGGCAATCACTCATGAAACCTACCCTTGAACCCCAAGAACTTAAGAAAAGATCCGAAGAAAAAGAGCGAGGTTTCTCACTGATTGAACTTCTCGTTGCATCGGCAATTATAGTTATCCTCGCCGGGCTCGCGATTAAAGCATACGGAAGCTATAAGCAAAATTCATATAATCGCATCGCGGATACCGTATTTAATCAAGCTCGTGCCGCCTTAGAAGCCGGCAAGATTGACAGTGAAAGTTTTCCGGCAAGCGCGATGAACTCTATCACTGTCGGCCCTGGTGAGCCCTCAGGGGTCCACGGGGAGATTTTACTTCCTGGACTAATCATTCCCAAAGACACCCGAGTGGCGGTAATTCACAACCCTCTGTGCACCGACAGTTCTTGTATCGAGGACACAATCAGGGTGGATCACTGTAAGGGTTCAAAAAGTATTACCTACCTGGCGCAAGGCACAGGTGGAGTCTCTACCTTGCTTCGTAACGTCGCACCTATCCCCTGTTCCTAATCCTTTTTTAGGTTCCTGACCTATTCCTCCGAGCGCAGAAAGCGCTGCGGAGTAGAAAAGGCTATTAGGGCATTCGCAGCAATGGATTTGGTGCGGGATACTGCTCATCAAGTAGACGCATCACATTCTCAAAAAACGCTTTATCAATTGCTGAAAAATCAGCGAGCCGCTCACTGTCGACATCCAAGACTAATTTTACCTCGGCGTTTTGCAGCAGTGGGACAACGATTTCTGATTTGGACTTTGAGCTACAAGCAATATGTCCCGGAAACGCCTCGACGTCCTCAACAAGCACCGTCTCGCGCCGCTCAACCGCTGCTCCGCAGACGCCGTTGGGAATCTTTATTCGAGTGCAGGCAATTGGGCCTTGAAAAGGCCCCAGGATCAGCTCATCACCCACTCGGCGGTAAAATCCTACCCAAAGAAAGCCAAAGGCCTCTTTAATCGCGGCAGCGATATTGGCGAGATTGGCGATTAAGTCTGCCTCTCCTTCAATGAGGCTGGCAATTTGCGGTAGCAAACTCTCGTAGCGCTCCTTCCGACTCTCACCAATCACTACTAATTCTTCAGCCATTACTCTCCTCAAGACCCGTATCCAACAACAATCGCGGCAAATAGTAGCCGCTCAATGTCCCCATTTAAAGCGCAAATTCCTCTGACTGCTCCTCTGCCATGAAGCAGTGCACTCACAAGCTCAGAAATTATTAATCTATTTCAGCACCTTATGTGATTATTCCCGCTTTTTACTAATAAAACGAAGCATAAATAGCTCCGAATTGGATAAGATGCAGTATCCCTAGGTAAAGTGGCCAAGGGAAGCTAGAGTAATTCGAGAGTTCATAACCTAGAAAATTGACAAATTCTTAGTGCAAATCTTAGGCTGCGGTGAAGTTTGTGAAGGGAGAAGTAAAGATGAAATGCAACAGAGAGTATTCGCCAACGGCTAGAAGAGTTGCGCATTGCTCTTGGCTACTGAGCTTACTTTGCGTGCTGCTCTCAATTTCTGCCTGCCGCCTCGGGAACTCTCATCCACACTCAGCGGCTACGAACCCCTCAGATGCACAAGATTCAATCCTTGCCTCCTCTAGCCCGGAAGAGCTCATTCGTCGTTACGAAGCGAGAGAGGGTATTGGCATACCTCGAGGAGCCAGAGCGGTTCTTGATAGTACTACCTCGGTCCGCGAGCCGAGCGCGGGAGCCTCAAAGCTCCAATTACCAGAGACGCATCCGCTTGGTCACAAAAGAGCGATTCACCCTCTTAAAGAAAATCTTACTGCTGAGCTCTTACCGCTAAAAGACGAACGAGCTGCTGAAGCTACGCCTTCAAGATCGACACCACTTACTGCCGCTCAGTCAGCGCAGGCACTTGCTAAAAAGAAACAAGCCGCCGAGCAAGCGGAAGAAAGAATCGCTGCGGCTCTTGCCGAGCAATCTGCGGCGACTGCAACAACGTCGCCCACTGAAAGCAAGGAGCAAGAGAGTGGTTTCGGCCTCAGCGGAATTGCAAGCGCGATTCGAGAAAAGGCGAATGCCTTGCTTGGTGCTGACCCTGAGCCGAGCGTTGAGCAAGCAGAAGTAGCTTCTCAAAAGCAGAATACTGCTACTGAAAATGCGACGACGGAGGATTCAGCTTCGGCGTCAACGGAAAACGCCAAGATTGACGCGATAGCAGAACAGTTGGCCGAAGAGGCAGAAAACAAGCAGGCGAGTGTTGAACTGCTCAAAGTTGATGATCAGCCTGCACAGGCAAATGAAGAGACCTCTGAGGAGCAAAGTGTTGAGGAGCTCGTGGCGGCTGAACAAGAGCTCGCACGGGGACGCTTACGCAGCGACACGAACGAAGTAGAGAGTTCTTCCTTATTTTGGGAATTCGCAATTCTCGCTTTCTTAGTAGCGCTTTTCTTTCTCGCGCTCTGGCTTCGACTTGAAAAAGACTACAGCGAGTAATACCGACTAGCTCAGCAACTCTCCACCGCAACTAGAGCCAGCACCAGCGGTGCAACCGAAACAGTGATTTCCGGTCGCGACCAGTTGCCCCTCGACATTCTCAGATTCAAGTAAGTCACACACATGCTGCGCCTTTCCGCCTTTATACATGGGCAACTCCAGCATTTGGTTAAAGTCGCAGTCATAGACCCAGCCATCCCAAGAGATATTGAGAGTATTTGCGCACATCAAGTGCGGCACCGTGCTGGGATTAAAATTGTCGCGCAACAACTTGTCGTAGTCATCAGCAACGCCCTGCTTTTTTAAATCTGAATAGAAACGACCTATTGGCAGATTCGTAATTGTGAAGAGCGAATTAAAGCGAATATCGAAATGTTCTCGAAGATGCTCTTTATATGCCTTCTCTAAACCTTGCTGAGCACCCGGCAAACTCGGCCCGCCTGGGTTGTACACGAGATCGAGCACGAGCCCGCTCCCTTCCGCTCCATATCCTTTTTCGTTGAGCGTCTGAAGCGCCTTGATACTGGCATCGAATACACCGTCGCCGCGTTGGGCATCGACGTTGTCCTCAGTGTAGCAGGGCAAACTCGCCACGACATGCACACCTTGCTCAACAAAGAAATCAACGAAATCCTCGTATCCAGGTTCAAGCAAAATCGTAAGATTGGAACGCACAATTACTTCGCAACCAAGGCCTCGGAAGCCACGCACAAACTTTTTGAACTGAGGATTCATCTCTGGCGCACCGCCTGTGAGATCAACGGTCTTTATTTCAAGACGTTCTGCCAGCGCAAAAAGCTTTTGATAGGTCTCATCCGTCATTATCTCTGTTCGATTCGGACCAGCCTCAACGTGACAGTGTTGGCAGGTAAGATTACACATCTTGCCTACATTGATTTGCAAGGTATCGATTTTCGTCTTCTTAAGAAGCAGGCGATGCTTCTGGAGCGTGCTGTCGAAGAGATTTTCTTCTCGAATCCCTGTGCCAAGTATCGCGAGCTTCTTCTGCGAATGATTCGCCCCAGTCTTTAAACGATGCGTGCGCTTGAATTCAGGCTTTTCAGCTCCGTCTTGCTCTTTCAGGGACACGCTACTCACCGACACTCTCCTTCTTGCACACCGGGATAAACCGAAGTGAAATCCAATATTGCTCCTCGACGTCCGTAAAACTTTGAGCAAGCCTACCTTGCGTCTCGGAAAAAGCGCAAACTGCCAATTTTTTCAATCAGTCGATGCCGCGATTCAAACCTTTCGCACGAATACGATTTTCTTACTGCGGAATCGCCATTTATCGGTCAATATAATCAAGTATTTTTGTCTGCTAATATTCTTGACTAAGGTGCTGCCTGTTTTGAGACTTTTGAGATTAATTCTGCTCATGTCACTCTTTGTAGCCTGCAGTAGCTCAAAGCGTAGCGTGCAAACACCTCCTCAGCCGGGAGAAATCAAAACGATCGCCTTCAGTATTGATCAGCCACCCTCTCTACCTGCACTTGCTCGTGGTGAGACGACCCCTCCAACTCCTGCGGAATTTAAACAGCAACTCGGCGATTATGGTCATAGTTGGTTCTACGGGCCAGGAATTGGAAAAACGATGGCAAATGTGGGAACTGTGATAGCCTTCCCACCGTATGCGCTCTATTTGCTTGGTAATGCGGGGCTTCAATTGGCTGGTTTTGAGCCGCTCTATGTATCAGAGGCGATTCCAGGGGAAGCAGGAAGGTATGTAAAAGGAGCCTACGAAAACGTTACTTCAATTCCTGGCCGAGTAACCTCGTTTGTCGCTGGCGAAGATTTTCAAGCAGAAAGAAAGATAGATGAATAGCAGTAACACTGTCGTTGGAGTTGTCGCAAAGCAGTCTCATCCAGATTCCTTGCGGTTGATGGAGCTAGTTTTCTCCGCTCTCCGGCAAAATAAGGTCGATTATCTTGTATGCGCAGACACTGCGGCGGAGCTGAATCTCTCAATCCCGGCAGAGCAGCTTGTAAAGCGAGAATTGCTCACGCAAACCTGTAGTCCGATTGTGGTGTTGGGCGGTGATGGTACGCTCATTAGCGTGTGTCGACATGCCGCCCCGAAACCGCCTGTCATTCTCGGGGTAAACTTGGGAACGCTCGGCTTTCTCACCGAGATCACTTCAGAAGAACTCCCTGAAATGCTTGAAGCTACCCTCAACGGGAGCGCCAAGCTTGAGCAACGCACCTTGTTAGACGTTGCCGTTATCCGAAATGGCCAAGAAGCAGAACACTACAACGCGCTTAATGACGTAGTGCTGACCAAAGCAGCTCTTGCTCGAATTTACGGCATTGACTTAGCAGTGGACGGAGATTCCGCAGCACTTATTCGCGGCGACGGCTGTATTGTCGCTACCCCCGGCGGCTCCACCGCATATTCCCTGGCCGCCGGTGGCTCAATTGTTCACCCGCAGGTAGATGCCTTACTCATCACCCCAATTTGTCCTCACTCTCTTACCAGCCGCCCCCTTGTCGTCCCTGGACGCTCAGAGATTTCGCTCACGGTTGATGAAGACGCCAGCGGTTCTAACGTATTCCTCACTATCGATGGCCAAGAAGGCATGCCGCTCAAAAGCGGAGACCAGGTGGTGATCACCACCAGTGAAAATAAAATGTTTTTTGTAAAATCGCAGTCGAAAAACTATTACGAAATCTTGGGTGCCAAGCTAAAATGGGCCAATCGCTAAGCGAGGCGACTGGGGCGACGCCAAGCGGTCGGAAAAATTGCTTGTAGAAGAGGTAAGCTATGCTAGCAGTGTTACGAGTTGAGAATCTGGCCATCGTGCAGCGGGCGGAAATTGAGTTCACCTCTGGACTCAATGTGTTGACAGGAGAAACTGGGGCGGGAAAATCAATCGTATTAAAAGCGATTGGTCTTATCGCAGGTCAGAGAGCTTCAAATGACATTATTCGTAGCGACGCCGAGCGCTGCACCGTTGAGGCGCTGTTTGAAGTCTCCGAGTCAACCCGTGAGCAGTTAATGCTGCTTGCAGACGAGATGGAATCACTTCTCTCTGATGATGAGTTACTTATCCGCCGAACAATTGAACGCTCTGGTCGCTCCAAAGTATACATAAACGGCTCACTTGCCAGTATCTCTTTACTCCAACGAATTTCATCCGCCTTAATCGACATCACCGGACAACATCAGCAACACACGCTTCTCTCCACCGCAAACCACATCATTCTGCTTGATGAGTTCGGTGTGCCAAAATCACTGCGCGAAGATACCTCAGCCGCATATCAACTTTTCGCAAAGGCGCGCCACGATCTCGAAAGCTACCTAAAGAATTCGGAGCAGCAGCAACAGCTCTACCAACGTATGCTCGTGGAGTATGAAGAGCTTTCTGAAGCAGCGATTGAACCTGGTGAGCGCGCCACCCATGAGGGCGAACTCGCAAGATTATCAAATGTAGAAAGTTTAGGGCAGGAAGCAAGCGAGTGCCTTGAACTTCTTGAAGACGCGGAGAATGGAATCGAGGAGAAGTTACGGCGCCTACTCTCTGGGCTGGAGCGTGCGACCCGTCTTGATCCAACCTTAAAAGAAGCACAGGATTTCGCTGAGTCTGCCGAAGTGCAGCTTTCGGAGGCAAAGATCGCGCTCGAAGATTATCTCTCTTCGCTTGAAGCAGATCCCGTCCGCCTAGAATTTTTGCGTGAACGAATTGCGCTTATCGCACGGCTAGAGCGTAAGTACGGCAAATCAGGAGATGAGTTAATTGAACTCGCGCGAGAGCTAGAGCAAAAGATTGCAGAATTAGAGGGTGGCGGGCTTGATGAAAAAAAATTGCGCCAGAGGTTGCAAGAAGCAAGGACGAGCTTATCGGAACTCGAGTCTTCGCTGACAGAAAAACGCAAGGAAGTGGCCAAAAAACTCTCCTCTTCCGTCGAGAAGGGACTTAAAGAGTTAAGTATGAAGCGAGCGCGCTTCAAAGTGGAGATAGAGCCTTGCCCCTCGGGGCCAAATGGCGCTGATAAGGTCAGCTTTACCCTAGCGGCAAACCCCGGCGAGCCGTTCCGAGAGCTTGCTAAGGTCGCCTCTGGTGGCGAACTCTCTCGGATTCTGCTTGTGCTCAAGACCCTACTCAACGAACGGTTCCTGCCACAGACTCAGATTTTCGATGAAATCGACAGCGGAATTGGTGGAGCGGTTGCTCAGGTAGTCGGCGAAAAGCTAAAGCAGGCTTCCGCCAAGGTGCAGGTCATACTCATCACCCACGCTCCGCAAATTGCAGCCTTGGCCGATTCACAGTATTTGGTCGCCAAAACCGCCAAAAAGAATAGCACCGAAAGCCGAGTCGATCGGCTTAGTGATGATCAACGCGTGGGCCAGATTGCTGCCATGATGGCGGGTAAGCAAGTAACCTCCAAGTTCGAAGAGTCAGCAAAGGAGCTTCTTTCCCTGGGTAAGCAGCCTAGCGCCTAGTGGGCCAAGATTTGCTTTTATTCGGTGAGATTGCTAGAGAATCTCTTCTTTCGGGCCAGTAGAGCCGAGGGTTAGAACCTAGCAACTGCGTGAAAAGTTTAACGTTTTGGACTCGAGAAACATCAACCCGCATAAGATAAGCATCTGGATCCTTCGTGGCGGTAACGCCGGGGTCACGCTTAATTTCTGCCTAAAGAAGCTGTTGGTTTTTGGAAGTCTCGGCCTGACCGCTATTCTCGCGATTCTTATTGGCATCTCCCAGCTCGGACCCAGTGACGACGAGCTTGCAGAGCAGTCGCTGGCGGTTCTCGAGGCCTATGTCAGCCGGCAAATCGCAACCACAAGACAGGCGCAAGCAACGGTAGTCGAAGAGAACGCCGAGGAAGCGCTCCCCGAGATTGATAAGAATCTCGAGAAAAAGGTCGAACTCCTGGCAGAGGAATTTGTCCGAATTCGCAATTACGAAAACACTCTCCGTGAGCGAATCCACACCCTTGAAGCTGTGCTCGATAGCGCTATCGATCTTGAGGCAACGCCTCTCTCTATCCATGAATTAAGCGACTCGACAAGAGACGATGAAGAACTCGGCATGGGAGGAGGGGATTTTTCCGCGTCACCGCTGTTCTCTTCCTATCCCCAACTTCAAGACGGAAAGACAAAAAACAATTCGCCGCTACTGAGCACACTTGAGCGTATCGATTTGCATATCGATACCTTGAGTAGTCTGCCACTTGGTAGTCCCGTGTTAGGCAAGGTCTCCTCTCGTTTCGGCACAAGAAAATCTCCGTTCACGGGCAAACGCCATGCGCATCATGGATTCGATATTTCAGTCCGACGCAAAACCGTGGTTCGCGCCACCGCAGACGGAATCGTGATTAAAGCCGGTCGCAAAGGTGCCTACGGACGAACAATTATTATCGAGCATAGTGGTAAGTTAGAAACGCTCTATGGCCATCTCTCTGCGATTAACGTGAAAGCAGGAGACCGAGTGTGTCGAGGACAGGCCATAGGCCTTGTGGGAAGCACTGGTCGAAGCACAGGGCCACACGTACACTATGAGGTCCGAGTTTCAGGACGTCCACAAGATCCAGAACCCTTTATCTATCTTGCGAGTCTGCTTGGAGGATTAAGCTAAATCGCAGTATTTTTAATGCAGCGTCTACACGCCGGCATTAAGGCTTTACTTATCGTATCGCTCAGATTAAACAATAAGACCATTCGTAAGGGGCTATAGCTCAGCTGGGAGAGCGCATGACTGGCAGTCATGAGGTCGGCGGTTCGATCCCGCCTAGCTCCATTTTTTGTTGTGCGGTGTAGTACATCCTTTACACTTTGACGACAGTACATGGTTTACACCTGC
>CAYGNZ010000063.1:0-3111 GCA_964351345.1 uncultured Bdellovibrionales bacterium
GCAGTGCGACAAACACTCCAATCGGGTCAATGAGAACACCTTCCCAATGAAGAATATTGTGCAATCGAGTAGTCACTCGAATGCGGCGGAGCAGCGGTGCAATTACGGTTGGACCGGTTACAATCACCAAACTCCCTGAGACAAGAGCTATCGAGAGAGGCAGGTCAAATATGAGTTTGAGGGCAAGTGTTGTGGTAAGCCAAGTAACGACCACGCCTAGCGAGAGAAGACGTTTGATTACTCGAGAGGCGGTGGAGTAGCCATGGACGTCAAGCGTGAGGCCTCCCTCAAAAAGTATCAGGCCAATGCCGAGTGATGCGATCACTCGAAGCCCCTGACCGAGACTTTCGGGCACTACCAGACCGAACCCCACTGGACCGCAAACAATTCCACCCAAAAGTAGAAGCACGATCCCGGGAATATTGAATCTTCGGGAGATAACCAGCAGCATGACGCCCGCGGAAATGGCCGTCACAATCGAGGTCATTGGAATGTGGATTTCTTCTCCGAGCATACCCTTATCTTTTAGGCTTCTTCGCCTGCATCAAAGCAAATCGATAATTTCTAAACATATGGGCACAAGGTGACCCGAGCAACGTAATCTCGCTTTAATGAAGCGAAAAGTTCGAAGAACTTCCTCTATAGACTACCGGCAGAGAGGGAGAGAAACTCAAGTCAGAGTTACTTTCATCTGCTCGAATTACCCCCACAGGCTGCGGTCTTTTCTTTTTCTCCTTCGACTAGAGAAAAACGGACGCCTGAGTGTTCAGGCACAGAGAATATAATCTTTGCCACTTCGGTAGCCGAGTGAGTGGAGGAAGCGTACTGCCTGCTCTCTCTGCCCTCTGCCAGCGAGGTAACTAAGAACCATAGTATCGCTGCTTACAGCAAGCTGCTTTGTGGAGATCACGGGAGCGTCTAGGTATACCTTGCCAAGTTTTTTGGGATCTACATCAACCCAGGCTGCGATTTCCACTCCCTGTTCCGCTAAATGCAAAACCCTTTTCCGGGCTTCTCTTCCTGCACCAAGAATCAGTACTCGTTTCTCATTGCTGAGCTTGCGTCGAAGGTAGCGCGCGAGGTAGGGAGATTGTGCCCAGTAGAACGCTTCAGCATCGTAACGTTGATCCACCCTACTGACGCGAGTCGGGGAGTCAACCCACGTGAGAAGGCATTCAGGCAACTTCGCAAAACGCACCCCTGACTCCAACCAACGTAACCAGAGTTCGTAGTCCTCAGGTAATGTTGCGCTACGCCATAATCCATGACGCATGCCAATCTCTCTGCGAAACATCACACTTGGGTGAATCAAGGGTGTCTCAATAAAACGTGCCCGGTATATCTGTTCTGGACTGAGTAAGGAGTTATTCCATTCCACAAACTCATGCATTCCTAGGGCAGAATCATCCACGGCAAGATGCCTGACTGACGTTGCCAGCACTCCAATCCTAGGCTGCGCTTGAAGATAGTCCCACTGCCGCTGCAATCGATGCGGTTCAGAGATATCATCACAATCCATCCGAGCGATGAATTCAGACTCGGCACGATAAAAGCCATGCCGAAGTGCCGCGGCTATCCCTTCTCCAGGAGCGGGAAGGAGCTTAATGCGTGGATCTTTTTGTGAAAAAGTGTAGGCAATTTCGGTAGAATCGTCCTCTGAGTGATCGTCAATCAGGAGCAATTCAAAATCTCTGAAGGTTTGAGAACGTATGCTCTCGATTGAAGACGCGAGAGTTGCCTGTCCATTTTTAACAGGCATGAGAACGCTAATAGCAGGCATCACAAGGCCCAGGATTGAAACGTACAATAAAAAAAGCGCGCCAAACTATCATACTTTATCGTGTCTGAGCCGATACACTAGTGTGGTGTTAAAATGCTCTGTAATTCGGGAACTTAGCGTTTCGGAATTTAGGTAAAAAAGCGGATACAGATTCGATCACATTGCAGTAGTTTTTGACTGAATGTGGCAATTTTGTGGGATTCTCCTACTAATATTTACTGAATCCACCCCTCGCAGGCACCTTGCCACCACGGGTATAATAAAGAATGAGCTTGAGATAGATGCAAGCTCTGAAGTGCGAGCAAAAGGTTTCGGGCTTCAAGAAAAAAGGTTTTTAAGGATTTAGGTCGTGGACAAGCTTTTATCAAATACGCCGAGACGCTTCGCTGGAAATTCCCAGCAATCGCGCACTCGCGGCTCTTTTCGCATGCTCGGTGTGAAAGTGCTCTGCGGTTTGATGATACTCTCGCTTCCACTTTTCGCCGCAACCCCAAGTAATGCGACCTATCAAGCGTTTTACTCAATGGTTGCTCAGATTCCTCAGCAAATCAAAACCGCCTTCTTCACCCAAAAGCCGAAGGGTCCTCCCACTCGTCAAGAGCTTTGGGAAGGAGTGCTCGCCGCAAGCCGGCAGTACAATGTAAAGCCCTCTCTTGTTTGGGCGGTAATGGCGGTTGGTTCTGATTTTGACCAAAGCGTGGTCTCTCCGCACGGCGCAGTAGGCTTGATGCAACTAATGCCAAGCACTGCAAAAGAGATGGGCATTGAGAATCCACACGACCCATACGAGAACATCGTCGGTGGTACTCGCTATCTGCGCTACTTGCTCGACCGATTCAACGGTGACAAGCAGCTTGCAGTCGCTGCATACCGAGCTGGTCCAAGTCTTGTTGAACGCTATAAAGGTGTGCCACCAAGAAAATCAACGCAACAGTTCGTGAAACGCGTCATGGAAGTTGCAAATCAAACCGCCTAAGCTTGCGCCTTACGGTTCATTTCCAACTATTAACTATTCCGAAGCTGAGTATTTGTGACGCTGCAACGCATTGATCGTGCACTTCAGTGCTCGAGTGCGCTGCATCACGCCGCCGAGTTGAAGGGGAAGAAGCGCTTGGGCATTACGCTTTGTCTCTCCGATGAGGATATCGGCAAGCACTCCGTCTGCACCTGCTGCTACCGCAGCAACCGCAATATCTTCCACCGTTTCAGGAGTCGTAGCCAGCACTGAACAATTAACCAACACAGGACACTCAGCTTGTCTTCGCAACTGAATCAAGCTTGAGAGGTCAAGGAGGCTTGCTGCATAGGGGTCGGAGCTCTGCATCCCATTA